>NZ_QTUM01000020.1:0-36041 GCF_003435615.1 Catenibacterium sp. AM22-6LB | reverse complement strand
ATAGTGCACGTACGGTTTGATAAGGGACTAGCCTAGTGATAGGTTAGTCTACTTTCTTTATATCTAAAAAGCCATGCAATCTCGCATGGCTATTATAATCATTTAAAAAAATCTTTTGTTTTATACCGTTACAATAGTTGTATATTCTTTATAATGTTTTAATACATCAGGATCAATCTCATTATCAGTAATGACTGCATCAAAATTAAAGAGATCATAGAAGATATAAAAGTCAGAACGATTAAACTTAGTAGAATCTACAAGTAAATATCTATTCTTCGCATTATCTAAAGGTATTCCCTGTGATTCTCCTTCTTCTAATGAATAAGTCGTAATACCACTATTAAAGATACCATTACAACCAATAAAGGCTTTTGTATATCTTAATTTACTTAATACCATATTTGTGATTGGACCTACAAAGGTATTTGTATTACTACGATATTCTCCACCTATTAACATTACATCAGTAGGAGTATGACCACTCAAAATATTAAATACGGCAAGAGAATTCGTAACTACTCTAATATTACGTCCACATAACTGCTCTGCTAATAACTGAATAGTAGTACCAGGACCTAAGAATATTGTTTCTCCTTCTTGAATAAGACTTGCTGCTTTATGCGCAATTCTTGTTTTTTCTTCTATCTGTACAGAAGACTTCTCTAAATGAGATCGTTCATGATCCATACTAAAAGATAAACTCTGTGCACCACCATGTACTCTTAATAACTTACCAGATTTCTCTAATTCATCTAAATCTCTTCTTGCAGTCATATCAGAGATTTCTAATTGTTCCATGATTTCATTGATTGATATAATTCCTTTTTGATTGACCATCTGTGTAATTCTTACAAGACGTTCCTTCTTTAACATGTTTTCACTCTCCTTGTCAGTGTCAGTATATCATTCAAGATTTTCCAAATCAACACAAGACAAACAAAAACAAACATTTATAAATTAATTACGTATATATTTTAACATAATTGTTTGTATTTGTTTAATTAAATGTTTTATAATGTTTATTTCTGTTGACAATTGATGTGTGAGCGATTACACTATAGATGTAGAAAACAAAAGGAAACAAAAAGAGGAGAAAAAAATGACTAAAGATGAATTAAGTATGGTAGGCTTTGAAATCGTAGCTTACTCAGGAGATGCTAGAAGTACTTTATTAGAATTATTAAAAGAAATGCGTGCAGGTAATTTTGATAATGTAGAAGAAAAGTTAAAGGATGCGGATGCAAATATCAATCTTGCACATCAGTCTCAGACAACTATTCTTCAGCAGGAAGCACGTGGCGAAGATATGGAAATGGGATTTATCTTCATTCATGGTCAGGATCATTTAATGACTACAATCTTATTAAGAGATGTCATTGAAGACTTTATTACTTTATATAAAGAGAGAGGAACAAAATAATGTTAGACGCTGTTATTAAAAGAATCGAAAAGGGTAAACCATTTTTCGATAAAATTGCTCAAAATATTTATTTAGGTGCTGTACGTGATGGCTTCTTAACAGCAATGCCAGCTATCTTATTCTCAAGTGTATTTATCTTAGCTGCTTCAATTCCAGAAATATTTGGAATTAAGTTACCAGCAGATGTTTCAACATGGTTATGGAAAGTCTATAACTATTCAATGGGTATTGTTGGTTTGCTTGTATCAGCAACAACTGCAAAGTGCTTAGCTGAAAGCATGAATCGTCGTTTACCAGAAGGTAAAGTAATCAACACAACTTCAGTTATGCTTGCAAGTATTTGTGGTTTCTTTATGTTAGCAGTCAGTGATGTAAAGCTTGGTATCTCTACTACTTATTTAGGTACTAAAGGTTTACTTGCTTCATTCATCGCTGCATTCATCACAGTTAACATGTATAAGTTCTGTGTTGAAAAAGATGTCACTATTCATATGCCAAAAGAAGTGCCAGGTACAATCTCTCAGATGTTCAGAGATGTATTCCCATTCTCTTTCTCAGTATTGGTATGTGTTATTATTGATTTAATTGTTCGTAATTTATTTGGTTATACTTTCGCAGAAGCAATCATTACATTATTACAGCCATTATTCACAGCTGCAGATGGTTATTTAGGAATCTGTATTATCTGGGGTGCAATGGCAATGTTCTGGTTCGTTGGTGTACATGGTCCAAGTATTGTTGAACCAGCCATTGCTGCAATTATCTATGCAAACGTAGATGCAAACTTAACATTATTTAAAGCAGGACATCAGGCTGCAAATGTATTAACAGTAGGTTTAGGTAACTTCGTAGGTACTATGGGTGGTACAGGTGCTACTCTAGTTGTTCCATTCTTATTCATGTTATTTGCTAGATCTAAACAGTTAAAAGCTGTTGGTAAAACAACTTTCATTCCAGTATGTTTCGCAGTTAATGAACCATTATTATTTGCGACTCCAATCGTATTAAACCCATATTTCTTTGTTCCATTCTTACTTGCACCAATGGTGAACGTATCATTATTCAAGTTCTTCGTTGATGTATTAAAGATGAACTCGTTCATTTATGTATTACCTTGGGCTACTCCAGCTCCAATTGGTTTGATCTTAGGTACAGGTATTAGTTTTTTAGCTGTATTACTTGCTGTATTATTAATTGTAGTAGATGGTATTATTTACTTACCATTCGTTAAAGCATATGATGCTTCATTATTAGAAGAAGAAAAACAGAAAGAAGCTTTAGAAGCATTAGAAGAACAGGTTAAAGAAGAAGAACCTGAAACAAATGAACCTCTTCAATTAGATAAGAAAATCAATGTATTAGTATTATGTGTAGGTGCTGGTACAAGTGCTATGTTTGCGAATGCTGTTAAAGAAGGGGCTAAAGAAACTGGTTTACCAGTAGATGCCACTGCAAGTGCTTATGGTAACCACTATGATATCTTAAAGAACTATGATGTTGTTGTCTTATCTCCACAGGTACAGGCTCATTTAGAAGAAGTAAAACAGGATGCTAAAGAAGGTACTAAAGTCATTGCGACTAAAGGTGCTCAGTATATTCAGTTAACTCGTGACCCTAAGGGTGCTGTTGAATTTATCGTTGAACAGGAAAAGGAAGGTTAAGTAAATGAAATTTTCTGATGATTTTATCTTTGGTGGAGCTACAGCTGCTTATCAGTGTGAAGGTAGCACATTAGAATATGGTAAAGGTAAAGTGTCTTGGGACGACTTTCTTGCAAAGCAGGGTCGTTTCAAGGCAGACCCTGCCAGTGATTTCTACCACCAGTATGGACAAGACTTAAAGTTATGTAATATGTTTGGTATTAATGGGATTCGTATCTCAATCTCATGGGCACGTATCTTCCCTGATGGTACAGGAAAAATCAATCAGGAAGGTATAGATTTCTATCATAGAGTATTCCAGGAATGTCATAAGAATAATGTAGAACCATTTATCACTTTGCATCACTTTGATACACCTGATACTTTATATCAGAAGGGTGATTTCTTAAATAGAGAAACAGTGGATGCATTTGTAGACTATGCAAAGTTCTGTTTTGAAGAATATAAGGATGAAGTTAAATACTGGTTTACCTTCAACGAAATCTGGGCAGTCGCTACAAACACTTATATTGAAGGAACATTCCCTAATGGTGAAAAATATAATATGACAAAAGCATTCCAGATCATGCATAATATGATGCTTGCTCATGCGAAAGCTGTTGTTGCATATAAAGAAGCCGGATATACAGGACAAATTGGATGCGTACAGTCATTAGAATATAAATATCCTTATGATGAAAACAGTCTAGATGATATTCAGGCAGCAAAGAATGAAGATGTATTACAGAACCAGTTCTTATTAGATGCAACATTCAAAGGATATTACTCTACTGAAACAATGGAAATTGTAAATCGTCTAGTGGCTATCAATAATGGCCAGTTAGACTTAAGAGATGAAGACTTTGAAGTTATGAAGAAAGCAGCCATCTTAATAGACTATATGGGTATGAACTATTATCAGTCACGTTTCATTCAGTATTATGATGGTGAGAATGATATCCATCACAATGGAACAGGTGAAAAGTGTACATCACGTTTCTGTTTAAAGAATGTAGGACGTAGAATGGAAAAAGAAGGTATTCCAAGAACTGACTGGGACTGGTTGATTCATCCAGAAAGTATGTTTGATATGTTAGTGCGTATTCGTCAGCAGTATCCAAACTACAAGTGTATCTATATTACAGAAAATGGTATGGGTTATAAAGATGAATTTGTAGATGGTGTCATTGATGATGCACCAAGAATTGATTACATCAAGAAACATCTACAGTATGCACTTAAAGCAGTTGAAGCAGGTGTGAATGTAAAAGGCTATTTTGTATGGTCTCTCATGGATATGTTCTCATGGACTAATGGGTATAATAAACGTTATGGTTTATTCTATGTAGATTATGAAACACAGAAACGTTATCCAAAAGCAAGTGCTTATTGGTATAAGAGCGTATCAGAAACGAAAGAGGTATAGTTATGAATTCTTATAAAGGAGTTATATTTGATTTTAATGGAACATTGTTCTTTGACAACCCAAAGCATGTATTAGCCTGGGGAAAGATTTCCGAGGAAATAAGACATCATGGAATCAGCGAAGAAGAGCTACATGAACATTTCAATGGTGTTCCTAATAATAAGATCATTGAATACTTATTTGAAGGACAGTGTACAGATGAACAGAAACAGAAATATTCTTTACTTAAGGAACAGTATTATCGTGAATTTTGTAAGGAAGATAAAGAAACATTCCATTTAGTTGCTGGTGCGACAGAATTATTTGATAAACTTAAAAACAACAACATTCCATTTACTATCGCAAGTGCATCCATTAAACCAAATATTGATTTCTTTGTAGAATCATTCCATCTTGATCATTGGATCAATCCTGATGATATTGTCTATGATGATGGAACGTATGATAATAAGATCATGATGTTCAAGAAAGCAGCACATATTCTAGGAGTAGATATAAGTGACTGCTTAATCGTTGAAGACTCCCTAAGTGGTATTGAAAATGCCTATAAAGCAGGATGTAGAAATATAATCGTAATCGATTCTGCAAATAAAAAAGATGAATATCAGAAGTTACCAGGAGTAACAAAAGTGATTGATTCATTTAAAGAAATTTAAACAAAGAGCCATCTTATTAAAGATGGTTCTTTTTTGCAAGAAAACAAGATAGGCGCTTCACTATGATAATTCAGTCTTTTGTTACGAACGATTTCGTTGTAAAATATAAGAGTCAAATAGAATAGTAATTTGGCTATGGCAGCTGTCATATATGATGGTTGCAAAGTTTATGGAGGAATAAATATGAATGTATTAGTTACAGGTGGTGCAGGTTATATTGGTAGTCATGTCTGTGTAGAATTACTACAGAGCGGACATGATGTTGTAGTCATCGATGACTTCTCAAATTCAAAACCAGAAGCCTTAGATGCAATTCATGAAATTACTGGTAAGAAAGTAAAGTTCTATGAATTTAACGTTTTAGATGAAGATAAGACAGAAGCAGTATTCAAGGAAAATAAATTAGATGCAGTCATTCACTGTGCAGCCTTCAAGGCAGTAGGTGAATCAGTAGTAACACCTATTAAATATTATACAAATAACTTAATAACAACTCTTATTGTTGCTAAGCTTATGAAGAAGTATCATGTCCCTTCAATTGTATTCTCTTCAAGTGCTACAGTATATGGTGATCCAAAGGTTGTCCCATTAACTGAAGACTGTGAATTAGGACAGACTACAAACCCATATGGTTCTACAAAGGCTATGATGGAAAGAATCCTAACAGATGTACAGCATGCTGTACCAGAAATGTCTGTTACACTTCTTCGTTACTTCAACCCAATTGGTGCACATGAATCAGGATTATTAGGAGAAGATCCAAAGGGAATTCCTAACAACCTTATGCCTTATATTATGAAGGTTGCAACTGGTGAACTTCCTTGCTTAGGCGTATTTGGTAATGACTATGATACACCAGATGGAACAGGTGTACGTGATTACATCCATGTTGTAGACTTAGCTAAAGGTCATGTTCTTGCAATTGAAAAATATGCAACACCAGGTGTTCATATCTGTAACCTAGGAACAGGTAAAGGATATAGTGTATTAGAAATCGTTAAGGCATTTGAAAGAGTTAATGGAATCAAGATTCCTTATGAAATCAAGCCAAGACGTGCAGGTGATATTGCAACATGTTATGCAGATCCTACTCGTGCAAAAGAACAGTTAGGATGGGTGGCTGAAAAGACACTTGATGATATGTGCAGAGATACTTGGAACTTTGCAAAGAAACATATGTAACACTTAAGTCTCTCGAAAGAGGGGCTTTTTTGATGCAAAAAAAGGCAACTATTGTAGTTGCTTCAGGTCTTCTTGATAATCTATATCATAGAGTTCTCTTATATTCTCTACTTGTATATATTCTACTTCATCAGGATGCTTATTTAATACCTTTCTTCCACCTTGATCTTCTTTTAATAGAAGTAACTCAGGAATATAAGAGCTATCAAATAGAGTAGGGTTGCCTATTTTATCTTTATAGGCACAACTGGCAAGTTTATGCTTTGTATGCATCAGTTTATCTATAGTATTCATAGAAATATAAGGCTGATCAGCGACCATAAAGATCATTCTAAATGGCTTCTCTAACGTATTTAAATAGCTCACAGCGGCCTTAATAGAATAAGAGAGACCATGAATACTCTCTAAACATAAAATGCTGGTAGCGCCTCTTTGAGCCGCATATTGTAGAATCTCATCATATTGTGATACGACAATCACATGATCATATTTCTTTAATATGAGATCTAATGCATGTTGATAGAGTGGTTTATTTTGAAAAGGAAACAGCAGTTTGTTTCCTTTAAAACGTCTGCTGTTTCCTGATGCAAGAAATATAATATATGTTTTATTCATCGATAGCCATGACAATCTTTTCAGGTGTCATTGGAAGGTCTCTCACCCATGCACCACATGCACTGTGGATGGCAGCACATAAGGCTGGGGCTGGTGTATTGATGACACATTCACCAATAGACTTTGCACCAAATGGACCTGTCTTTTCATAACTGCTTTCAAAATAAACACGTAAATGACCCATATCAAGTCTTGTAGGAATCTTATAAGTCATGAAGTTATTTTCAGTTAAACCACCCTTAGGTGAATAAGTAATACTTTCTGATAATGCCATACCGATACCCTGTACAAGACCACCTTCAGTCTGTACAGTTGCAAGATTAGTATTTACTACAGTACCACAGTCTACAACAGCTACATAATCTAGTATTTCTACAGAACCTGTTTCTTTATCTAATGCAATTTCTGCCATACCTACCATATATGGTGGTGGAGAAATTTTAGAGGAATGAGTGCATGTTACCTGGATAGGAACTGTATTACCACACTGAGAGAATGTTGCAATATCCATATGTGTAAATGATTCATTTGTAGCTGGATTATCAATTGTATTGCCAGTAAATACTAATGATTCAGGATCACATTCCCACTTATTAGCAGCAATCTTCATCATGTTCTCTTTGAGCTCTTCACTCGCTTTTCTTACAGCCATACCAGTAACATAAGTTGTACTAGAAGCATAAGAACCAGAATCATATGGAGAAGCATCAGTATCTGCACCAAAGACAACAATATTATCTACATCACATTCTAATTCTTCTGCAGCCATCTGGGCAAGAATAGTATCACATCCAGTACCCATATCTGCAGCACCAATGCTTAACATATAAGAACCATCATCATTTAACTTTAATGTAGCAGATCCAACATCGACACCAGAGATACCTGATCCCTGCATTGCCATGGCAACACCTGCTGCCTTAATACGACCATCAGGCATTACAGTAGGAGTCTTACGGTTTTCCCAGTCAAATTCTTTCTTAGCACGTTCCATACATTTATCTAATGCACAGCTATCAGCGATTTCACCATAGTAGGCATCCATCTTCTGACCCTGACGTACCATGTTCTTTTCTCTGATTTCTACTGGATCCATATGTAGAATATCAGCTAATTCATTGACACATGTTTCTAATGCATAAATACCCTGAGTCGCACCATATCCACGATATGCACCAGAAGATAATCTATTTGTGTAAACAACATCATAATGGAAGCGGAATGCTTCTAGATTATTTGTATAAAGAGGAATAGACTTATGACCTGATAAACCTACAGTTGTAGGACCATGTTCACCAAAGGCACCAGAGTTAGATAATGTATATACATCAATGGCACGAATAGTACCATCATTCATAGCACCCACTTTAGTAGTGACTTCCATTTCATGACGTGGACTACCCGCAATCTGAGATTCAGTACGTGTATAAATAAGCTTAGATGGTTTCTTAGTCATCCATGTAACAAATGCAGGATAGATTTCAGTTACAAGTGACTGCTTTGCACCAAAGCCACCACCAATACGAGGTTTTTCAACACGAATCATAGACTTAGGAATATCTAAAGCATTCGCAAGAATACGACGTGCATGGAAGACAATCTGTGTAGAACTAATGACATGTAAACGACCATAAGTATCAATTTCACAATAAGTTCTGAATGTTTCCATCATTGCCTGATTGACTGCAGGAACATGGTAAGTACGTTCAATCACCTGATCACATGATTTAAATACTTCTTCTAGATCACCGTGTGTTTCATCGGCAGTGGCTACTAAGTTACGCTTATTATCTGCCCCTACAGGACATAATGCTTTCCAGTTATCTTCAGGATGTACAAGAATAGGATTATCCTTAGCAGTTCTAAAGTCTAATACCGCTTCTTCTACCTGATATTTTACTTTGATAAGCTTTAATGCTTCATCTACTTTCTTTTCATCATAACCAGCAACAATCGCAACTGGATCACCTACGAATCTTACTCTTTGATCTAAGATTAAACGATCATAAGGGCTTGGTTCTGGATAAGTCTGGCCAGCCATAGTAAAACGTTTCTGAGGCACATCTTTATAAGTATAAACAGCTTCAATTGTGTCTACTGCCTTAGCTGCTTCTGTATCAATACTCTCAATTAATGCATTAGCATGAGGAGAATGAACAAGCTTTACAATTAAACAGTCATGAGGTGTTACATCATCAACATAGACAGGTTTACCTAGTAATAGGTTCATTGCATCTTTTTTTCTTATAGGTTTATTAACCTGCTTTAATTCCTGATTCATCCTAACACTTCCTTTCCATTTTCCTTGCAGTAATTAATATAGTTTCTAATACCTCTTAATTGTCCTTCATAACCAGAACAACGACAAAGGTTACCAGATAAGAATGCTCTGATTTCATCATCACTAGGATCTTTATTTTCTTCTAGTAATGCGATTGTATTCATCATAAATCCAGGATTACAGAAACCACACTGTTCAGCACCCTGGTCAGCAATAAATTCAGCAAGAGGTCTTGCTTTTTCCTGTAAACCTTCTAGAGTTGTCACTTCATGACCTGCAGCTCTAGCTGCAAGAACACTACAAGAAAGAACTGGTTTGTTGTCTAATAATACTGTACATAATCCACAGTTGCTTGTATCACAACCTCTTTTAACACTAAGACAATGCTCACTTCTTACAAAATCAATAAGAAGAGTATCAGGTAAAATACTACGAGTCATTGTTTTTCCATTTAATGTAATTGTAATTTCCATCTTACTGTGCCTCCAATTCCTTTAATGAACGTCTCATAAGAACTTTTACAAGCTTCTGACGATATTCTGCACTACCTAAGTTATTGCTTCCAAGTTTGATTTCAGAAGATACTTCTTCAATAAACGCTTCAATAGACTCATCATTTAATTCCATCTGTTTCTCATAAGCAATTGCCTTTAAAGGACGACCACCAATTACTACAGAATAAGTATCATTCATATAACTTGCACAACAAGTAAGAACAGGGAAATCAGTACTTACATTTCTCTGTGACTTATAACAAACCTTAATAGGTGTCTTCTTTACAATAACACGTACAAGAATATCAAGAGAAGGACGCATCCAAGCAAACTCTCTCATAGGTACAATACCACCGTTATATAATTCTACATAAGCATCTAATCCCATAAACATAGATAATACATCAGAGAAACCATAACGACCAAAAATAGAACCTCCTACAGTCGCACAGTTTCTAAACTGCACACCAATAATATGTTCCACACTATGCTTCATTGCATCATGTGTATAAGCATTTAATCCTGCATGAGTTTCTAACTGACGTAATGTCACCATTGCGCCAATAGTAAACTGTTCATCATCTTCTTCGATAGTATCTAAATGAAGATCACATAAATCAATTGCCTTTTCAACTGATCTGTTCATCATCTTCAACCATAACATACCACCTACAATAATGTTTTTTCTGTTCTGAACGAGTTCATAAGCTTCCTCAAGCGACTGAGGTCTTACATATTCCTGAATATTTAACATCTTTTTCTATCCTTTCTATTTTGTGATAAGTGTTTCATCGAGACTAAAACCATAAAACTCTTTATAAAAATCTATTACATCCTTTTTATAATTCCCATATGTATAATCATGAGGATGAAGTACATATGATAGCCAGAGTGATGCAAGAATATGAGAAGGAACAGGATCCATCCATGATTCAACCACTTCAGGCATAATATAAATCTTCTTGTTTTTCACTATATCAAGTGAAGAGAAGAATTCATAGTTATAAATAGAATCTTTTGAATAAGAAGCATTACGAGGCATGATCACCATATCTGGGTTTAAAGTTAATAATGTTTCTAACGCAATAGTAGGGTAGTCTACACCTTTAATACTCGCTGTAGCATTTTTCACATGCGCCATGTCTAGTATAGTACTTTGAAACATAGAAGGTGTGACAGGTCTATAAATAGACTGTTTTGAAGCAATATAAACATGCTTATTAGAAGTACCTAAACTGTTCATCTTACTCTTTTTAGTACTATAGTAGTTCTTTAACTTCTTCGCATTGTTTTGTTTACCACAAACTTTCGCAATAAGTGAAACCATGGCATCATACTTCTTTTCACTAGAAGGATCAACCACAATAACTTTAATATGTCTTTTTTCAAAATCCTCAATAAGATTCTTATTCTCTTTCATCATAAATACTACATCAGGTGCTGTCTTTGCGATAAGACTGACATCACATCCTACCTGAGGTAGTTCTAATAAATCAGGATCAGTCTTTTGATAAATGCTTCTAGAAGAAGCTTTTTTTTCTATACCAACTAACTGATCATTCACTCCTAATGCGAGGCATGTAGAAGTTGTTATATATGAAGTGCTCACTACACGTTTTACTTGGTCTTTAATTGTAATCTGACGTCCTATCTGATCATTCACAATAATTGCATCAGACTCTTCTTCTTTATCTGAAGAACATCCAGGTAATAATGAGATGAGTAAAAATAGACAAACAATTGAAATAATTCTTTTCTTCAAAACAAATCTCCTTACGATATTATTCAGTTTATTTTTCGAAAAAATTATATCATGAAAACATGAATAATAAACAAAAAATATTGGATACCAAAAGAAAAAGCCTACATTGAGTAGGCTTATCAAGGGATGTAGTATTAATAGTAAAGATTTTGATTTTAAATCAACTATATATTTAAATATGTAAAATCTCCAGGTAATGATTTCTGAAAAGAGAGGAGCAAAATATTTAAATTATATCTATTATTATTGCAAATAATATAATAAATAAATATAATAAAAGCATAGATTGTATGCGGTTACATTTGAGTAAGGGAGGTCAATTTTATGAACAAATTAAAATGCTTACTTAGTGTCACAGTTTTATTATCACTGCCTGTAGGATGCTCTGAATCATCTCATTATTATATTTCTATGACCACAACTCATGCGACGAATCAGGAATTCATATTTACCAGCAACACTTATATGTATGATTTAACTTCTAAAAAACTTAAGAAGGTTTCTTCAGAACCTTATGAAAGTCAGTACCCACTTTCCACTTATGATTATAAGAGCAATAAAGTATATTATTCGGGAAGCGAGAATAAAGAATATGGGAATTCGTATATTAAACAATATGACTTATCTACTCATAAAACATCTAAATTTATTGATTATGTAGATGCAATCAATGATATCAGAATACTGGATGATCATAAGATGTTTATTGTAGGCCGTTTAAAAAAGGTAAAAAAGAATACCATGGTACCTTCTATCTATAATACTAAAACACATAAAATAAATTATTTAAACTGGAATCAGGATAGTTTTGCGACATGTACAAATTATAATCCAGACACCCAGGAATTAATTATACCTCATTATTCAATGTCTTTAAGTTATAAACTGACAGATGATTATAATAACGGTATTATAAAAAATGAAGTTGATTCTTATGTGCCAATTACATTCACTGTTGTGAAGAAAAACAAAACAGAAGATGTTTTTAAATTAAATCACAAACAGCTTGATAGTACTTATATTGATAAAGATTATATATACTATGTAACAGATAAACAGACATCTATTACTAACTTTGATTTGATGAGATATGATCGTCATACAAAAGAAAAAAAGAAATTATTAGATGGTAAATGTGGCTATTATTCCATGAATATAGTTACTGTCTTAGATAATATTATCTATTTCATAGGGCAAAGAGCTGAGGTATATGAACTTGTAGAATTAGATATGAATACAAATGAACAAACAGTCATCTATCAATCAAAAACTCAAGAAGCCATTAACAATGCACAATTTTATAAGAAATAAAAAAATATGGCTCACCAGCATGAACCATATTTTTATATACGAATTGTTTCTTGTAATGGATATTGGTTGAGTAAGTATTGAGAATCAGCACTAATTATATGCATTTCATTCATGAAATGATGTAATAAATAGCTGAACGTATTGCCATAACATTCCTGTTTTAATTTATAGAAAGGAATACACTTTAATTCAATGAGATCTTGTTCTCTTAATAACATCTCTAATTGATGGTTTCCATCAATGACAGTATAGAGTCCATTACTCATATAGGAATCAGTAATAACAGGATATATTTAATGCTTTTTATATTCTTTTGTGAACATTGGGATTGATTTAATAAGTACATGTTCATATCAAAAGGAATAGGATGGTTGATTCTATTTCTATCTAATTCTTCTTCAGTCATAGATTAATAGAAGATGTCTGATAAGCATCTGATTGAACCACATGATCAATATTAAAATAAACCTTATAGCTTCCTACATGAGGAATAGAATAGTTCATCACATAATATTCAGCATCAGTTAAATGATCCATAGAAATAGAATTATATTGATTTCCATCCACAAGTAATGTAGTCCATGGCTGTGAATCCAACCAGTCACGCCAGAATAAATCTGGTAACATATCATCCCATACAGCTCCAAAATCACCACATATAATGACATAATCTTCTTTTGTAAGTGTCTGTCCCTCAGGAAAATAATGAGGCTTAAATTTAGAGATATCAAAAGGACAATGTGTATCACCGGTAATATAAATCATAGACATTCTCTCTTTTGTCTTTAGTCTATCATATCAACAAAAAGTTCTTCTTAAGTCTATGTAAAATTTAAGTAAAGAAAAAAGCCTCGAATGAGGCTTTAGTTTAATACTCTTTGATGAGGTGTAAATGTTGTATCATCAATACCCTTGAATGTATAACCAAGGCTCTGATAATGTTCAATAACTTTAGGTAATGCTTCTACAGTTGTATTCTTTGCAGCAGTATCATGGAATAAGATCATAATCTGATTATTACGAGAAGCTGTTGCGTTCGCAATAAGTCTTGCAGTAGGCACATTATTACCTGATGCATCTCCACTGCTGACATTCCAGTCATAATACTGATAACCCTTTTCCTGTACCATTCTAGTAAGATTACTCATAATACCTGCAGAATAATGTCTAGAAACTGTATTAGAACTTCCTCCAGGGAATCTAATATAACGAGGAGTAAATCCAATAAGACCCTTAACCATATCACCTACTTTATTTAAATCATTAAAGTAAGCATCAGTAGAAGCATAAACAGTACGATAATCATGACAATAAGTATGAAGTGCTATAGTATTACCTCTCTTATGTGCTTCCTGAATTAAGTAATTATATTTCTGACCATTACCAGTCACAAAGAATGTTGCTTTCGCATGATATCTATCAAGAATATCTAACACACGCTGAGTATTCTGAGAAGGTCCATCATCAAATGTAAGATAAACAACCTTTTCACCACTAGGTGCAACTGCATTTGCAGGACGTGGATTATTCACAATAACAGTCTGTGTATACTTTCTTTCATTACCAGACTTATCTTTAGTTGTATAGATTACTTTATAAGTACCTGCTTTTCCAAAATCTACTTTGCTGCTGTCTACAGATACCTTAGGATTCTTATCAAAATCATCTTCTACAGTAATACCTTTCATGAAATCAATATTAGAACCTATTGTCGTATCATAATTCTGAAGACCTGCAAGTAGTGGTGCTTTAGTATCCTTTACAGCTTTCACATTGACTTCTTTTTCAGTCTTATTACCACCTTGATCTTCTACAACAACAATAACCTTTTGTGTACCTTCTTTATCAAAAGATACATCTTTCTTAAAGTAAGTCTTAGTCTTTGTTTCATCTTTAATATCAGTCACAAATTCACTTGCTTTAACTTTAGTACCTACTTCTACTGCTTTATTCACTACCTTAAATGTAGGCTTCTTAGTATCTACAACTTCTACATTTAATACATAGTTCTTCTTGTTTAATGTATAAGTAATCTTATACTTTCCAAGCTTTTTAACATTGACTTTAGAATTATCTACAGTCACATCACTCTTATTACCTCTTACTTTTTTAATAAAAGACATAGGATTGTAAGTACTATTGATTTCAATATCCTGTGTACTTTCATTAAAGCTAACAGCTGGACGTGTCATAAAATAAATGCCTAGACCAAGCACTAAAACGACAATACAGCCTAATAGGACATATGCCCTCTTTCTTAAATGACGTTTTTTCATTTCTATTCTACCTCAACTTTATATCTTCAACAATTTTGTATTATATATCTAATATGTGTAATTTGTGTGGAAATTAAGAAACACTTAAGAACTTTTTTTATTTCTTTACTTTGCAATACAAAATAGTATATACTTTGCATTGCAAAGTAGGTGACATAATGGATACACAATTGATCAAAGGAATGTTGGAAGGATGTATTCTTACTCTTATTAGTCATAAGGAAACATATGGTTATGAACTATTAGTCAAACTAGAGAAGTATGGCTTTGAAAATGTAGGAGAAGGGACCTTTTATCCGATATTAACACGTTTGTCTAAGAAAGGATATTTATCCTGTAGACGAGTGAAATCAGAATCAGGACCTTATAGAAAATACTATAAGATCACTGATGAAGGAGTAGTCTATCTGGAAGAATTTAAACAGTCTTATTATAAGATAACAGGTATTGTAGAAAAGGTTTTGGAGGATCAAGAATGATTGCACAATATAACACATTAAGAAATCAATTAACAGGAGACTATCAGGCATTCTATGACAAGGCATATCAATATGCACAAGAGAGACATTATCCAGGATTCTATGCGAATGATATACTTATGAGCTTGTTAGATCTATTAATCACAGCACAGATGAACCATAAAGAATTAGATACACTTATTAAGGAAGATCAGAATACGTTTATTAAAAACTATTTCCATGATCAAGGAAAGAAAACCACATGGATCAATAGCTTCTTTAGATACACCATCTTCTTATGGAACTATGTATTCTATCTTGTTCTTAACCCAACATCTCATGCAGGCGGAAAGGTTATAGAAGCAACAATCCTGATTATTTTTATTGATCTTATTATGAAAAATAAGCGATATAATATTCTACTAGATTATATTGTATTGGCTCTTGTATTCATATTACCGTCTATTTCAGTTCCTTATATGATTCCTCTTATTATTAGTATAGTTCTTCTTATTATCAGTACTCTCTATCAAGTGTATTATACATATATACATCAAAATACAATCAGCTACTATAGTGAAGAAGCACAATCACAATCTAATGATTATGTGAATGATATACTTAAGAAACAGAATGAAGAATTCAATTGTAAAAGAGAAAAACATCATCTTCCACCTCTTACTTTAGAAGAGATGAAACTCTATAAGAAAAGAAGAAATCGTAAGATTGGATTAATCATTGATATCATTGTAGGGATACTCATCTTCTATCTTGCCTATAGAATAGGGGACTATAAAGAAAGTATGACAATGTTGTCTTATTATCTTCCTATTTATATTATATTCAGTACAAGATATCTCTCTTATCTTGTGAATCCAAAAGGGCAGTTGATTCATATATTAAATATTATTGCAGTGATTAACCTTTATTTCTTTATTCAGGTATGTCATATCAATCATATAGCAATTACTGTATTATGCTTAATTATCATCATGATAGAAACAGGTGCTATGATGATGATTCCTGTCTTTAATAACATCTCTGAATACTTTGATCAATTAATCAGTCTCTTTTCAGTTGGTTTCATACTTGTAGAAATGAAAGTAGAGTTCTGGCTTTCAGCCGTTATACTTATTGTATTGTTTGGAGCTTTAGTTAAAAGCATAAAAAAACAGAAGATATAATCTTCTATTTCTTGTAGAACACTAATGTGGTAGATACAGTTTATTATTCTTAAAGTAATATTGAACTGTTTCAGTAGTCTTCATAGATTACCTGCTTCTGCATCATATATGTTAAAAGATAAGTCTTTGTCTATTTCTAATGGAGATTTCTCACATGTCCATGTACCTTCTAATTGTGGTGTAGTGTGACAGGTACAAAGAATAATCAAACATATCTTATTCATAATATAGAATTCTTTTCTATAAGTCATAGTTTTTTTTAAGATGGGACAACCAGTAAGTGGTTGTCCTTATATTTTTTTTGTTCTTATCAACAAATGTTAAGTAAGTTACCATAATTATATCAGATACGCAGAAAACTTGAGTATTGAAAAGGAGGGATGTTTTTCCCTCCGAATTTAATATGTGATTAGTTTCCTTTTCTTTTTATAAACCATAAGGAGATAATACCAAGCAATAAACTAATCGCAAAACCAATACCGAGAAGTTCATAATTGAAATAAGAATACGTGGTATTATTCACAACTTTCACTGTAGGAGTCATACTTACAATAAGAGCGGTAATAATACATCCAACAGAGACTATAATAACGGGTAGTTTTTTCATGATCATCACTCACTTGTCTTTAATAGATTTCCTTCGTTGTTTGATCTCATTAATACAAGAAAAGTCAAACAAGGAATAATTAGAATAACAGAATTTATTAGGATTAAGATAGAAATAGCTTGTTCTATCATTATAGAAGGTAATATATGATATTGGAAGAAGAATAGAGATAGGACTGAAATCATAGATAGAATGATAGATACCAGACAATAAGAAGATCTTTCTTTTAATATTAATTGTAGACATTGTAATCTATTCAATCCATTCACTAATAGTAGTGCATATTGATAGCGTCTAGAAACAATATCAAATATTCCAATAATAAAACATGTACTCATAAACATGACAAACATAATCATAGAGAACTGCTGTATCATTTCAAATCCAAATGTAGTTGTTTTATTTAATATTGCAGAAGAAACAGGATTATAGACCTTTATATCAGAATCATGTTTTTTAATAAATTCAGTTACAGATTGAATGTTCTTATATGAGTTTACTTTAATGACATATACATTGGACTGATATGTATTGTTTTGTGTATATTGACTTATTATCATCTGATACAGTTTTGGAGATATATAAATAATGTTTTCTGTTGTTTTTGTATATCGGTTATGAATATCTTTATCTGTGACATTCGCATTAACGAGTTCAAAAGGAACCATGTTGAAGGTGTAGGTATTACTTGTAGGTATTTGAAGAATACCTGTGATATGGATATTCTTGTTTAGTTTTTGATAGAGAGAATAAGAAATATAGACATGATCTGTATTGAGTTGTTTATTCTCAATACTGAATGATTGTTTTGTATAAGTCTTATATGTTTTCATATTCCTATAATAAGGCTGTATGACAATAGTCTCCTGCGTATTTAAGACATTCCATTGGAAGAATGGCTGAATACTTTGAACCATACTGTTGTTGGATATGTCTTGAATGAGTGTTTTAGGAATAGGCTGACCGCCCATATCATAAGCATTACCGCCATCTTTATAAGAAATCCTTAATTCATTATCAATTGCTTTATTAATCATAGTGTCTGTTTCTTTTTGATAATAAGCTTGAAAGCACATCATATATGTCACTATGATCATCATAATACTTATCACAATATTTCTTTTATAATGGATTCTATTGGACTTCTCAGCCTTTAAGTAATAGGTAACAGGATTTGTATGAATATGTTCTTTAGGTTCTATTTTATTGATCTCTGTATAAGATTCTTTCTTTAATATGATTTGCTGGTGCTCTATATGGTAATGTATATCAGCAATCTCCAACATCCCCATATCATGTGTCGCAATCACAACTGTCTTATGATATCTATGACATAATTCATAAATAATCTTTCTCATATGTTCTCTATTGATCGTATCTAGATAAGCGGTAGGCTCATCTAAAAAGATAATATCCGGATTCTTCATCATACAGCATAATATAAGTAATCTCTGTTTTTGACCACCAGATAAAACATCTACTTTTCCATTTAAATCAATATTTAAATCTAATTCATCCAATAGCTTCATCATTTGATCTTTATGAAATGGAACTTCAGCAAGTTCACTAAATAGTTGAATATTCTGTATAACTGTTAAATCATCAAATAATCTACAATCCTGAAATACAAAACCATAATCATTACTGTCGGTATAAAACTCATTCTTGGAATAATGTGTTAATCCTGCGAGTTCAAATAATAGAGTAGATTTACCAGAACCACTTTCGCCAGTGATTACAGTAATTTGAGAAGACGGAATACTTATATTCTGGTTCTTAAACAATATATGATTCTTAAAAGATAGATTGATATTATTCATCTCAATCATAAATCCACCTTCTTTACAAACCACTGACTATAACATATATATAAGAAACAAATAACTAAAGTCACACCTATTTGAATAATCATAAATAGTAATAAACTCATAGTCATTGACTGACGATTAATCACAAAGAAACCAATTTTTCTTGCGATAAAGAAACCAGGAATACTTAGTAATAGAGATAAGATGGACTGTACAATCGTATTATCATTCATTAAAGAACAAATTGTTTGATTCTTTAAACCATAAACCTTCAACAATTTAATTTCATTCTTTCTATCATCCAATGCATTCATTTGTACAAGAACATAAAGGAATATTGCGATTAATATCACTACAGCCATAAAAATATATCTTCCTTTTCTTTCTTCCTTATAGACATCAACCATATCTGTCACTGAATTATATTGATCATAAGTAATGAAATTATTAGAAATCTGAGATATTTCTTTTTCAACACTTTTTAAGTTCTTAATACGGTCTACTTCTACAACATAATTTTTACTTTGATAAGGAGTAATAGCTGCATTGTATTCTTTGGCATCTAGTAAACTATCAGGAGTCTGGTTATTGTATTGATTTAAAATAGTATAGAATGATTTGTCATTCATAAGCACAACATATCCAGCACTAAGAAATTCATTATAATAATCATCTGTTGAAATAATATGATTGATTTCTATTTCAAGATTTACTTTCTTAGTAAGAACCTGTGATAAAGTACCCAATGTTTTAGAATCATCAATTTCACATTGATAAGTATATTGTTGGACAGGAACGTATACATCTATAGATATTTTAAAGTTCTTTTCTTTTTCATCTATACCTAGCTTACTTGCGAATGATTGACTGATTGCATTTCCTTTAAGTTCTTTTCCATCTACTTTAATATTCTGGAAAGAGTAATAGGGAACGACCATTGGACTCCCTTCCTTAAAATAATCAAACTGTGTTTTACTTCCTTGATAATAAACAGTACCTTTACTCACATCTTCCATTTGATTGATTGTATCAAATACATCAAATGGATAAACACTCTTTACATGTTTGATTGATTTAATACGATTCAATTCCTCAGTACTTATATCAAGATTTACCTCTGCATCACCGATATAATAACTATCTACGCCATTCGCAATATAAGAATCATTCATCTTACCTGTATATAATTCTGCTTTATTGGCTTGTTTTATACCACTTGATAACTTATTTTCCTGTAATAGACTATCACTTACGTTAGTAGAAATAGAGATCGTCATAATAGAACCTAGAAGTAATACAAGAATAAACTGAAACCATTGCCTTTTATTCTTATAGAAGAAGTACTTATGATAACTGTTGATGTCTGACTTCTTCAGTTGAGTAGTTTGATTTATTTCATCTATGTTTTGATCACATACAAGAATTCTATTTTCTATTCTATAAGTAATGTCTAGATGATTTATTAGATATTCATCATGAGTTGTAACGATAATATATTTGTTTTCTGATTTTAGTTTTTCGAGTAATTGAAGTACGATTTCTTTATTTTCTTGATCTAAAGAAGCAGTCGGTTCATCAATAATAATGATGGATGCATCTTTATACATGGATAACGCTATTAAGAATCTTTTTCTCTGCCCAATAGATAAAGAAGAAGGATAGCAGGATGGATCTATAAGATCCAATCCTACTAGATGAAGCATATTGTTCATTTTGGTTTGATCATATTGGCTTTCTTGTAGGTGATTAATAAATTCAAAATGTTCATATACTTTCATGTTATCAAAGAATGTCCCAAACTGATCAATATAAGACACCTTATTTAATAGATAATCTTCTTTATTAGAATTATTGATAGCTACATTATCTACATAAAGAAGATTATCTTTGTACTGATATAATAATGATTTTAGGAATGTTGTTTTACCACATCCACTTTTACCAATAATACCAGTGATTCGACCAGGACATGTTTTAAAATGAGCATCATTGAATATGACTTGATCACCAAAATTTATATTTACATGTTTCATCTCAATCATAGTAAAGCACCTCCTATTTCAATCATACAACCTTTAAAAAAATAAATAATATCTTGAGGACGTTTGACCGATTTATGAGGATAATAAACAAAAAATACCTGTCATGAAACAGGTATAAGAGTAGAGATATAGAGTGATGCACCAGCATGCTGTACTTGTAAGTTTCCATGATATTTATGCAGTATTAATACAAGAGTATCATATTTCATTTGATTGATTCTTTCTTTTGCATCATTCATATACAATGTGATTTCAAAGGCACATTGATCTTCCATTATTTTTACTTCTAATTCATTATTTTCCATGCAATCTATTGCGATATCAAACAGATAATTTATAAGGATATTCAAATGTTCATCCTCTATAAATGATATATCCTGAATAGATACAATAATAGCTGGTTTAATGTTGTTGAGTTTGAGCTGTTCTAATTTCATATTAATAAATGAATCAAACAGCTTATTACCAGATATGATCAGCATGTTATGCTCGTTGAGAGAATCTATTCTTTTGTCTATCATCTCATTCACATTTTCAAATTCTTTTCTTTTTACATATTCTTTCATCTGAAGGTAATCATATTTTAAGTCATGTCTTAGCTTATAGAGTTCATTGTTTTTCTTTTCAATGAAGGCATAGTTTTGTTGATCATTCTTAAAATGATCAATAGCCTGGTTAAGAAGCTGTTGTTCATGATTAAGTTTGGTATATCTAAGGAATAAGTAATAGGAAATAATGATAGTAATCAAAAGGGTTATAAGAATAATGAGATTACAGTTTATGCCTAATACATTAAGAAAGTCATTATAGAGAATATGATAAATACATAGAGTACTTAAGGATATAGCCATAAGTAATCCCCAATAAAGATTCTTATTATCGATAGGGTAAAGTTTTTGAATAATAGCGAATGCAGAGATAATAAGAATATAGATGATCAATGAAACAATAGGGGATATTGGCATTAGAACAACTAAATTCTTTATGACAGTTAAGAATGAAAGATAGAAAATAATTTCTGATAGCAGCCTATCTGAATAATAATAGAATAAGAAGCATAAAGATTCTATTAACAAGAGATCCTGTAATAGGGGATGACTTGTAAATACACTAAGAAGACAATTGATCAATAAAGAGGCAATAAAAATAGCTGTTTTATTTGTTCTAAGGAGATATGTCAGTAATGCTTCTATACAACAAAAATATAAGAAACTCATCATTGCATGTACCTCCTGTAGGCATGGTATTTTTCAATAATATCTTTTGATTTTCTAGAGACATTAAATGTTTGGTTGTTCCTAAGAGTAACATTTTGATTATTGATTTTAGTAACATATTTAAAATTAATAATGGTATATGAGTTTATTTTATAGAATGCTACATTGGAACATAACTCTTCAGAACATTTCTTTAATGTTGTGTATTGAACATATTCATTATCTTCTGTGTAAAAGGTACATGTATTTCTATGGGATTGAACATAGATGATATCCTTGAGATTAATGTATTGATTGTTTTTCTTATCAACGAGATATTGTTTATGGTTTTCAGCCTGATCTTTATCTATCTTGATAAATAATCTTTCTAAATCATCTTCATAAGATGTTTTTCTTATAAAGAAGTAAAGCGCAATATCAAAACAATCATAAACAAGTGTTTCGTTACTAGACATGAATATGATGCGTGTATTCTTATTATCTATACTTTTCGCAATAGTGATACCATTATCCTTCATCAATAAAATATCTATAAACAAATAATCATAATCTTTTAATTGAAGTGATTTGAAATCATTATTAAATACATCAATACTACTTTTACTAAAGCATGTATTTTCTTCTATCTTATGCTTTATGACTTGGCTGAATTGAGTATCGTCATCTATTATTCCTATTTTCATCTTATGTAGCTCCCAACTGAATATGTACATTATTAATTGATGTTTCTATTGTATCACGATATTTGTTACAATAGTATTAGGAGGCATTTACTTCATGATGAACATATTAATTTATGATGATAATTTAAAAGACATTGAACATCTTTTATTTTGTTTAAACGGTTTGTTTCAAAAAACAAACCTAGATTATCAAACTCATATATGCAAAAGTAAAACAGAGGTCATTCAAAACATCTCTAAAGCAGATTTGCTTTTTTTAGATATGGAAATCCATAATGAAAAAGGAATAGATCTAGGATTAGAATTAAATAAAATAAATCATAATTGTAGAATCGTTATTACAACAAGCTACTCTAAATATGCGATTGATGGTTATAAAATTCATGCGGATAGATATTTTATTAAACCAATTAATCAACTTGAATTTAATTTAGAGATGAGAGCAGTAATAAAAAAATATATAAAAAAATCTGTGGGCTTTTATGACGATAAAATAAGTCCTTATAAGATTTTTGTGAAAGATATATTGTATATTGAATTTACAGATAGAAAATCAATTGTACATGCACTTGATGGAAAAACTACTGTAACTAATTGTACATTGAAGTATTGGTATGAGAAATTGAAAGAATACGGTTTTAGTTATCCTTATAAAGCGTATTTAGTAAATTTTGAATATATCAGTGCATTTAAAAAGAATGAAATTATTTTAGTTAATAATGATGTAATACCACTTTCTAGACATTATAAAAAAGAATTTGATCAAAAATACAATGATTTTCTACAAGACATGTTATGATAATCATTTCTAATGTTGTTGCATTTCTTTTGATTAGCTATATCGCAAATTCTTTTTTGTCGTCTAAATACTCTAAAAGTAAATATTTACTCATTTTACTTATTTTTATTGTGGTTGAAAGTTTAATTAATTATACTGGAGCATCACCAATAAAAGGTATCATCTTATTAATTGTGTACTTTCTTTATGTTTCTTTCCAATTTGAAGGAAAAGTAATCCAAAAAATATTAATTGTTGTTCCTTTCTTCTTAATACAGGTTATTTCAGAAATACTAGTTGCTTTCTGCTTTAACAATGTTCTTTTCATAGAAGTAACACGTAATACTTATTCACATGGTTTTTTACTTGGTACTATCTTCTCTAATGCAATTTTGGCTAGTTTTGTGTTTATATATGTAAAAATTATTGAATTTATTCAAGTAGATGATTTGCCAAAATACACTTGGATAGCACTTGTTTTTCCTATTGTAAGTATAGTTTTCTTATTGAATACTGATGATTATTTTGGCTTATTAAATACAAATCCTGATATTTTAATAACAACTGCAGGATTAGCAATATCTAATATTATATTATTTGTAATTTTTATATCTGTTATCAATTCAATAAACATGAAGCATAAATTACAGGCTGCTAAACAAAAAGAAGAATTATATGATTCTAAAATTGAATTGCTATCCCAGCATTATAATTATAATTTTGAATTTCTTCATGATCTGCTTCATACTTGTAATCAGTTGAATTCATTAGTTCAAGATTCAAAATATTCGGAAGCTACCACAGTACTTAATAGTCTTACTGATACAGCCTATAAAGAATTTAATGCAATATATAGTAATTCATATATTTTAAACTATGTAATAAATAATAATTTGACAAGAATCATTAATCATAACATTAATATCAAAACTGAAATTAAATATAGTGATTTTGATGTTTTAGATTATTTCACCCAATTAACATTATTTGAATATTTTGTGAATTTATCTATTGATTCATGTATACAAACTACAGCTTTGGATAAAATTATTATGATAAAATCAGTAAAAACAGCTAATAAAATTATTCTAAAAGTATTTTATTCTGCATCGTCTATTAATGAGGATATCATTGCACAGAATATAAAAGAAATTTTGTTGAATGAGAATTATTCTTTAAGTATTAAGGCTGATGATATGTATGCTAGTATTCTATTGTCTTTTGATATATCTAGTTAGGTATTGTATGATCATAAGAAAAGAGAATCACAATGTTGTGACTCTCTTGTTTATTAGAATAGTGTTATCAAATACTTTAGTTGAGTATTCCACTAATGGAAGACTACTCGTTATGGTAGAGAAGTTCAATCTCATCAATATTTTTCTATAAATCGAAAAATCGTGAAACATTATACATATAAGCCATCGAACATTGTCGATTAGAAGTACGTAATACTATGTAATCATTTTTTAAAGATATATATATACTAATCAATGTATTATCTATTTGCCTACTATTTAACTCTTTATTGATTTCGTACAAATAAATTGTGCTATTCATATAAAAATATAGAATGTTTTTATTATCATATGCTCTCGTAAATTCGCATATTTCAAATGTAGCCGAGAAATCATTTTGATCATTTTCAATGAAAAATAATTCATTCTGAAAAGAATCATAAAGTGTTATTTTATATAAAACTTTGTATTCCATATTTTCTATTTTAAAAGGCTTATATTCCTTTCTAACAAAGTAATTAAAATCATAAGAATAAAGATCGTATTTTAAAAGATCATCATCTAATAAAGATAACATATTATGTTGATTTAAAATATAATAAACTGTTTTCAAATCATTATGATTGATTATTTGCATAGGATAGATATATTGGTGTTTGATTTCTATAGGATGTTCTATTAAAAAAATATTTGTCGGTAAATCGATATAAATGAATTTATCTGTTTTTATTTGATAGATGCAAAGAATATAATCAAATAGATACAATTCTTTTAAATCATTTTTAAATTTATAAAAGTCTTTTATCTTTCCTTTTTCCTTTTTATTTCTTAATAAAATAACTATATCATCATTCATGGGACTTATATTTTCTATTTCATAATTTCTTAGAATTGTTTTCTTTTTTAAAAATGTTCCTTCCTTTAAATCATAAATAGAAAGACACCCAGATTCAAACATACTTAAAAATAAATAGTTATCATTTGCATCAATACATACATTTTTTACATGTACTTTATTAATTCTATGTGTTTTATTTGTTAGAACATGATAAACATTAATAAAAGTATTACTTACAAAAACAATATAATTTTCTGATTGTGAAACATATTCATAATCAGATTTTATTTTTAATATTTCATTTTCCATATTCATCTTATTTTCTCTTTATTTTATCAACCATAAAAGAATGTATTTAAACTTAATAAGAAAGACTTCATCGTCTGTAATCTAATCTTTACTTTTTCAGGCGTTTTATATAATGTGACTCTCTTTTCTTTTAGAATAGTGCTATCAAATACCTTAGTAGTACCATAATAAAATAACAAAGTATAATTCCATCTGTTTTCTTATATTTTATACATGTCATCAGCATAATAGAGAAAATAACTAAAAGAGTCATTTTATCAAAAACTACATATAGTAATGCATCAGCATCATAATAAGGTATTAATAAAGAAGAAATGAAAAGTATTATTGCTCCACTGATTACTTTCTTCAATATAATGGTATAATACTTATTTTTTTCTAATCTAACATTAATAAAACAGTCTAAAGTAATATAGTAATAAGTATAGTCAATTAAAAACATAATATCAGATATTAGCAACAGAGACATTATTGAAAAATGAATAAGATTTAAAGGACACCCTTGGCTAAGTAAAATATAATATTCACTAGTTGGAGTGAGCACATATATGAGCATTCTTAGGAAAATACTCAGACATAAAAATCTATATTTTAACACTATTCTTCAATTCTACCTTTCTTTATTTCAATAATCCTGTCAAAATTTATATTTTCAACTCCATCATGAGCACATATTATAATTGTTTTTCCTTCTTTCTTTAGTTCTTTAACCAAATTATCGAATTGATTCATACTATCAATATCCAGTCCTCTTGTTGGTTCATCTAATAATATTAAGTTTTGATTTTCCATGACAGCTTGGATAATTGCAGCTTTTTGTCGCATCCCAAGACTGTATTTTTTTATTGCAATTTTTGAATCAATATTTAATAAAAATAAATCACAATACTTTTTACATATATCATATGAAAATTTGCTTTTCAAATTATATAAAAATTTTAGATTATACAATAGAGTTTCATTTTCAATAAATGATGGATTTTCAATGACGGCACCAATATTACATCCTTCTCCATAAGTAATATTACCTCCATCTGCTTTTAATAAACCAGCAATTATTTTTAGTAAAGTTGTTTTACCACATCCGTTACTTCCAACAATTCTAACGAGTTCTCCTTCATTTATTGTTAGATTAATATCATTTAGAATATTGGTATTGTTGAAATCTTTAGATACGTTTTTTAAACTGATCATCATAAGTTGCTCCTTTTATTAGTAATAGAATTGGAAAAATAGAATTTGAGTAGACATGTTTATTACGAAGGGGATTAATAATATTAAAGCTTTCAAGTATTTATTAGTGATTTTCATATATAAGAATATGATTATCATATACAATGTGAATAAAATGTATTGAATTGCTACAAATGTAGCGTAGTGATAGTGATTATAGAAATTGTTGAAATATAAAAACATAGGAAAGATATAACCTATAACTATCGTTAATATATCTGTTGAAAATAATCTAGACAATACAATCTCATCAAATTTTTTATTTCCAATACGAACTATAGTATAATTTTTAATCGAATTATAATAATTAACAGTTTTAAGCAATAAGCAAATATATATATTATTCAAAACAAAAGTAAAGATATTTGCAGTTACTATTGAAACATCTACAACAAAAGAACCACTAAATATGTATAGCCACAATATTAATAGGTTTGATACTACAAAAACTAATAGGCCTTGTTTAAATAACTTATCCATCATATTTCATCCTATATTTAATGGCTATTGATAGTGTTACTATAGTTAAAATAATGAATATAATTGCTGCTATTGAGAAATTCAAAAAACCATATCTCATAAAAGCCATACCTGGTTGTAATAAGCTTGTTATCATAAGACTTTGACCTATTGTTTTAATTAAATCTGTAACGCCAAAAATCTTTTGAATAAGAGTGCTAAAAATGACAGAAAGTAAAATTGTGACAAAAAATGATGCTAGTGAAGTAAATCTATATAAATACATATTCTTTATAAATGAACTTAACGAAAATATAAAGCAATTAAATATAATTAATCCAAACGAAGAAAGAATAATAAATAGAATAATATTGAGTAATGGGTTGCCACAAAATAATTGATATTTAAATAAATCAATATCAGGGGATGTTCTATATCCATATTTTATTAAGCAGTATAGCAACATAATTGTATGTAATAAATAATAATAAGCTAAACTTTTTAAAGATATTGTTTTGATTTCTTTTTTATAGAAGTTTACATATCCAACACGTGTGATGATATATCTATCGAAACGATTGAATATTTTTTTGTAACTATCCATAACACATAATTCTTGAAACACTACTAAAAAAACAATCGTGAAAACAATATTTAAGTTACAATTCCATAAATATAAGTATATATCTGTGAAAAAATCTTCTTCAATTCCGCTTCTCATAAAACTGTCAATATAAAATATTCCAGTTATTACAACAAAAAGAACTAATATAATATTTTTTGCATTTTTTTTAATCATAAATTATCACCTCTAATAGAAGTGAAGGAAAGTAATCATATAATAGGTAATTAATTATCAGCTGAGAATTTAATTGAAATTCTTGTTCCAACAGATGGTTCTAAATTAGATCCACATACTCTCGCTTTTACAGATGAAATTGTTTTTTTAGCATTAGCATCTGTGTAATGGATTTTTGTCTGATTATTTAGGTAAATTTGATAATATGTTTTTGAGATTCTTCCGCCTTTATAGAAATCTCCATATTTTCCAAAAGCTGTATTGTCTAAAGTTTTTTCTATATATCCATAGCTACACTTTTTAGTTTTGTTTTTTGAAGCTGATGTAGGATTACTCATAGCACCCCAAGATGGTATAGCTAAAGATTCTGATGAACTCCATGATACTGCAGAAGCACTTCCTAAAAACATTACGCACATTATGAATGATAATGTAATTGTTACGATAATTTTCTTCATATTCTTGTTTCTCCTTATCTTACTTTCCTTCATATTGTTATTATTAAATTTCTGTAAAAAAATGTAAATATGATATGATCAAGATGTACATTTCACGTTTAAGATACACATCCTTAGCTGTAGACGTGGGTGAAGACTGCGCATTTATAGGTTAATATGAATAATGATAGTATTCACTTTAAGATGTTTTTCATCTGTTTTAATGAGTATTCCGCTAATGAAAGACCACTCGTTACGGTAGAAAAGTCCAATTTAGTCAATAATTCTGATTAGGTTGACAAATTATATTATATATACTTCTTTTCTACTGAAATTAAGGTGTAGGAAAGTATCATATCTATACTATACAACATTTTATAAGAATGGAGTTTTGATTATTCGCACGTAAATGCACCATCTAACTCTTAACAGAATAATAGCCATCATGATAGTCATGATTGGATAAATAATTACCTTATTTTTTTCTAAAATTATCAGTACCCATATCTATATCGATTTTATTATGTACTATTCTATCAAAAAAAGTTTCAGTTAATGTTGGCTTGTGCAGCTTATCATACCGGTCTTTAGATGGATACTGACTACAGAAGATGGTTGAACATGTATTATGTCTTACTTCTATTAATTCTTAAATGAACTGTTTATCTTGATCACTCATTTCATACTTGGCATACTTCTGCATTGTCTGAGATAGGCTCTTTCTAGAGTTTCTCATGTTATTATATAGTTAAATTCAGGTTCATAAAGCTGCATGTAGCTAGAGTAGAAATAATATACCTAGTTATGAGACACTTTTTCAGTTTCCTTACTACTTCGTTATATTTGTTATTATCTTAACTTTCTCATTAAATGATAAAGTGATATAAGTAGTATTAGATTCAATTGTATTTACTGCATTAATGACATCAACAATACTCATCTCAGATGTCTTTTTCACATTTTCCTGTATATTCTGTCTTTTTTAATTATTGGCTAAAATGGCATGGTGTGGAGTTGAATAATTCGAGTCTTTCTTTTATTGCCTTGCACAGTTCCTCAAATGAATTAAGCTTTACATTTCTTAATGAAGTGATTATGGCAGTAACTACTTTACCAACAGTATCTTCAACAGTAGTCTAATCTTTTGGTTTTCTGCCGTTTTTTGGATAAATATATGCATCTTAAACATGAAATCTGCATCTTGGTCATATCATATTTACTTCTTCTAATTGAAATTAGATAATAGAAATATAAAGGGAGTGAGTATACATGAAAAATAAAAATGGAATCGAATTATTATACTTATGTTAGGAATCTCGATTGTTTTTAATGGATATTTGTTTGTTGAAAACAAAAATTAAGCTGCAACCATAGTGCAGTTAAATAAAAATAATAAAGAATTAGAAAAGTATAATGATTTATTTGAATTTGGAACAGATACATAATTTGTGGATATTAAAAAAGGTGATGTTCTAATTTCTATGGCTTATCTATATCAAGATAAACAGTTAATAGAAAAACATGGAATTGGGATTGTTGTTTGGTAACAATACTATAGAGTAGGGATAGCTCCTGATATAATACAAAATTTAATAAGGGTGGTTAAGAAATGAATGATTTATTAAAAATGCATTTTAAATTGTTTATAAGAGAAAAGAGGTTTTTTGGTTTATATATAACTAATTTTATATTCTGCTTTTTTGGGATGTTGTTTTATATGTTGAAAAAAGTTGATACTATTTTTTTGTTTTATCTAGTAGCACGATTTATTATTTATGTAAGTATTTTATTTTGTGTTATGGTATTTCTTTATTTAAGAAGTGCTAAAAAAAATAAACTTGAAGAAACTTTATTAGCTGTGGATAATACTGAAAATAAGTATCTTCAATATAGTACAATAGTTGTTTTGTTATTATTTGGATTATTAAATATAGTTATCATCTCAATGTTATTTATAAATGCTTTTATAAATAATCAGCTTAATACAATTATCGATTTATTTTTGTCATCATACTTTTTAAATGTTTTTATGCCGCAATTAGTGGTGATTTGTTTAACAATAGCGATATCCTCATTAGAAAATAAGTATTATTCTATGATATTGTTTGTATTATCAGTACTTCTATTTAGTCCTTTAACTGAAAATCTCGTTTGGATTGAAAAACCTTTAATTCCTATTGATCAAATTATTAATTATATTTCTTTGCCATTTGCAGTTTTTTATCAGAATTCAAATTAGGCAGTAGACTATTTATATGGATTACAAAATGAATTGTATAAAATATGTGCTGATATTTTTTGGATACTACTATCCTTGGTTATTGTTAAAAGAAAGAATATTTATAAGTCTAAACCAAGATTACTTATTTCTTCATTAGCTGTAGTTCTTCTTTTTTTATCAATATATATACCTCAAAGCTTAGGAAGAACTAACGAAAAATGGGATCAAGGACGAAGTGATATTAATTATTACGGTGTTTTTCAAAGTGTTTTCTATAATATCAAAAATACAGGTTGTGATTACAAAAAAGAAAAAGAAATATCATATTATATTGATAAATATGATTTAGATGTAAATATTAATCATAAATTGAATGTTGATGCAAATATGAAACTTATTTCTAAACAGCCTCAAAAAGAATTTGACTTTACACTATATAGAAATTATAAAATCAGGAGTCTGAATAGTAATGATTTAAAATCATATGCTCAAAATGGTGATTTTATCCATATAGAATTTAATAAGCCAATAAAAAATACTAATATTGAAATCAAATATTCAGGTTATCATCCTAATTTATATTCAAATAATCAGGCAGTTTTATTACCTGGATATTTTGCATGGTATCCGATGGCAGGTGGAAAGCAGTTGTATTGTATGTTTGAAAAATCAAACAATACAATATATGGATATAATCCATATATCAGAAATAGAAAGTGTATGTATAACGTATCAGTTAAAAGTAATTACTCTATACTATGCAATCTAGTCAATAAGAATAAAAATATTTTTTCTGGAAAAAGTGATAGTTTGACAATTATTGGTGGGAATCAAGTAATTAAAAAGGATAATATGTTTGAAAATTATTATCCTCTATTTCTAACAAATGAAATGAATTATGAAAAGTTTTCTAATACAAGAAATAATTATTTAAATAAATTTGAAAAAAGAATTCATAATACTTTTCATATCAAACCAACATTTGAAAATAAAAAAATAATTACAATTGCGAATACAATTAGAAACTGTGAATTAGGTAATTATGCAGAGTTTGATGATTATCTTATTATGTCTAATGCTGGATTTTTTGATGATCAACAGATAATGAAATATTACATTTATCACTCTGATATTGATATGTTTTATAAGGATATTTTGGCTAACATACCTTTGACAGAAAATAGTCAAGATTATATAGATGCAATCTATCATGAGATAGATAATCAGCTTGATTGTCTAGATAATGAAACGGATAAAGATATGATCAACAAATATCAATCACTAAAAAATAGAATAAAAGAAAATATAGAGAATAAAGGTTTAGATAATTATTTAAAAGAATTGGGTTATAGGATTTTTAATTGATAAAAAGCTTATGCAATAATAAAAAAAGAAAAGGAGAAGAAAATGAAAAGAAAAGTATTAACTAAAATATTTGTTGGATTATTTATTGCTACATGCGGAATTACATCTGTATCTGCAATGCATTTAAAGAAAGAACCAGTTTCTATTAAAGTAGGAAGTGCTTCAGCATCTAGTAATCCAACTGATTATGGAATGAAAGCATATTATTATTTTAAGACAGCTGCTAATTCAAAAGGTGGAGCTAATGTCTCATGTATGGCTGGGTGGAAAGGCAGCATGTATCCATATACTCTTGAAGGGAGCTTTATTGTAAAGCATAGTGGTGGTTCTGGTAGTACAACTGTTTTTCAATCTAAAACATCAAGATTCTATATAAAAGTATTCTCTTCTGTCAATTCAACAAAAGGGAATGGTTATGTACAATTAAAATAATTAATTGTCTTTTATTGTATAAGTTTTTTGGGGGAGATATATTTTATATCTCCTCTATGTTTATGAAGGGAGGTACATTATGAAGATTGTTTTAAAAAATATAACAAAGAAGTATAAAAACAAAGAAGTTTTAAGTCATTTGAATTTTGAGTTTGATAATAAAATATATGCATTTATTGGCCACAATGGAAGTGGTAAAAGCACATTAATGCGTATTATTACTGGACTTATAGAACCTACTCAAGGAGAAGTGATATTTTATCAAAATGATAAAATTATCGATTATAAAAAAGTGAAATTTGGGTATTTATCACAGGAATTTAATGCGTTCAAAGAGTTCACTGTATATGAACAATTAGAATACTTTGCAATAATGAAAAAGATTAATAAAAAGGTTTATTCAAATGAGATTAAAAAAGTATTAGTGGAAGTTAATTTATGGGAAAACAAGGATGTGAAATGCAAAAATTTATCTGGAGGGATGATTAGAAGATTAGGAATAGCACAGACATTATTAGGAAGTCCAGATGTTATTATTTTAGATGAACCGGTTGTTGGTTTGGATCCTGACGAAAGAATGAGATTTATGGAAATTATTAAATCTATTCAATTAGATATTCCAATTATTTTTTCTACTCATATTATTGATGATATAAGTTCGTTATCTCCAGAAATCATACTTTTTAAAAACGGACAGATAAAATTTAATGGTTCAAGCTCTCAATTTATTGATAGTGCTAAAGGAAAAATCTATTTATGCTCACGAGAAAATCTTAGTAAAGTCAAAGAAAGAATTTCATCAATTAAAATAAGTGAAAACACCTATAGAGTTATTGCTTCAAATAGGTTGAATTACGATTTCTTACAAGATATTACTCCTTGCATGGAGGATGCATATATATATTTAAATCAGGATGATTGATATGTTATTAGATTATTTAAAATTAATGACTTTTGTATTAAAGAAATATAAATGGCTTTATTTGGCATTCTTTATATTAATCAATTTTATTATGTTGCCACTTTGTTTGTCAGAAATTTCTTATAGTAATGTATTACAAAGCGATCCCCAGATGCTATGCTTTAATTTCTTACAAAAAAATATTTTACTAATTTATATAATCATACAATCATTTATGTTTAGATTTTATGTAGAAAAAGATTTTAATGAAATTATATATACTATTGATCGTACTCCGAAATATATTTATGTAATAATTGATTTTATAATTATACAAATGATATTTTTGCCATTATATTTGCTTATTATTACAAAAATAGATTCATTTATCTCTTATATAATGATTTTTGTGTTTCAATGTTTAATTATTTCATCTTTTTATTATTTTATATCAATGATAAGTTCATCGTCATTAATTGGCCTTATGGTAATAATTTGTTATTTGTTTATTTTTACTTATATATTTTTAAATCCCTGTATTGGAAATATTATTCTTATTAATAGATCTATAGAATATATACCTAAATATTATTTTGTATCTCATACAATAATCGCTGTTATATGCACTGTTGTTGGAAGAATATTTGAGAAAAAATATAATTAACAATCTAGTGATTATTATGGCGTAGATGAATATTACGGAGTGGCAAGGCCACTCCATACGGTAAAATAAGTTCATCCATTACGCTAGAAAAGTCCAGTGAATCCGTTAAACAAGTCCATCATATTTAATATAAAGATTTGCATCTCTTGGTTGTAAAATGGATTTGATAAGTAATAAATACTTATCAAATCTTGCAACTAGGAGGTGTTTTTATATGCGAGATGTTAAGAAGATTTTGGAAATGAGATCTCAAAATTTCAGTCAGCGAAAGATAGCTGAAGCACTTAAAGTATCAAGAGATACAGTAAGAAAAGTATCTAAAGCAGCTGATGAAAATAGTATTTGTTGGTCCATGATCCAGAATCAGAATGAAATGGAAGTACAGAAACTATTGTTTGTAAAGGAGACTAAACTTAATCTGATTATTAAACAACCTGATTATCAGTATATTCATAAAGAACTGTTAAGACCAGGGACAAACAACAGATTATTATGGGAAGAATATACTGATTATTCCGCTTTGATTGATCACGCATTCTGATTAGGTTGACCAAGTGTTCCGATACTTTTGACCGACTAACCAATTTAATAAAATTCCGGCGGGGTTGACCAACCATTCCGATGAACCTGACCACCCAAAAATCTTGACTGTAAAAAGTACATCCAAGATTGTTTTTGTTTATCTGCTTCTCATTGACTTAAAAGAGAGATGGAAGCAGAAAGGAAGTATTCGAAGAGGTAGAGAAGAAAACACTAAGACCGCTCCCTGAATTTCCTTTTGAGGTATGTCACTGGTTTTATTCAAGAAAGGTACAGCTTAACTGTCATATCGCTTATAAAAAAGAACTGGTATTCAGTTCCATATGAATATGTAGGCAAGATGGTAGATATTAAGGTAACTGAGATTACATTGACTACCTATTATCAGAATAAGCGTATTAATGTACATAAGGTGTTTCCAGATTACTTTATAAATAAATTCCACAAATAATCATGATATGCCAGAGTCTGTCAAAGTAACAGAATGGGATGATGAGCGCATAAAGAAAATAGTAGATATACTCTACTATTCTAATAATTCTAAAACTCTTTTTTGAATAATTTCTTCCAAATATTTGAGTCTTTTTCTAGGTAATCGATATTTATAATGACTTTCAAACTTGAAACCTATTAATTTTCTTAGTTTCTCCTTTTGTCTTTTTGTTATACGTGGTTTTACAAAAGTAATAAAATCTTGATATGTTGATTATTCGCAAGCAACAGCACCGCCAATCGCATAAAGTGCACCACCTATATCACCAA
>NZ_QTUM01000002.1:50545-122305 GCF_003435615.1 Catenibacterium sp. AM22-6LB | reverse complement strand
AACAATTAAGGAGAGTTACTTTTTTGTTTCCTCCTCGTCATTTCATATTGTCTATATATTCTTCCATACCAGCATCACGGAAATCAAGGACAAGTATCTTTATCATTTCTCTGTAGCCTTCTCTATTTCCTTGTTTTTTGTAGATATCTTTCTTCATCTCTACATCACGCTTATAAAGAGACTGATCTTTGTAGTCAAGTTTAATACACTTATCAAGATATTTCAAAGCTTGGTCATAATTTTTATCATACATGCATTCTTTAACACAACTCATTCTTACAGAATCATATTTCCAATATTTTTTATAAACATCTTTTAACTCCTTTTTTGATGCATTGTTCTTTTCTAAGAGTTCAAGATAATCATTCACAACTGAATTAATCATAAATTCTCTATTAAATACAGTAGGATACTTACCAAAATAATCATATTGTTCCTCTACGAAATCAAGTTGAAACTTTACATATTCATCTCCCATAAAACGACTGAGAAGAGTCTCTACAAGATCTATTTTAAAAGAATAATTTTTCATAGAATAAAATTGATGGCGCAAAAATTCAAAAATTTCTTTCCTTTCTGATATATTCAAATAAGGAAGAAGATATGAAAATGCTTCGTTAATATAATATGACAAAGCATAAGGTTGTTGTTCATCTTCATCTATATCAAGAGAGTCTAATATACTATAAGCCTCAGTTAAGAAACGAATCGCATTAATATATTCTTCTTTCTGTTCCAAAAGATCAAACCACTTAAATACGCATTTTTCATAGTCCTCACAAAAAGGCACAGTATTATCAATATTAATATATTTATGAGCGTATTGGTAATGATTTATAATTGTAAATAATTCGCTAGTCATTGCATCCATAGAGTTTTCTTTTGATATAAATTGGTTGAAGCGTTCTGCTAACTCAGGATTTTCATTAAATAACTGCAAAAGAAAAGAACGTATATCATCATCTGATGCATCATCAATGATTTCTGAATTAGCTATTTCTGGATGACTTACACGTCTTTCCCATTCAAATAGAACTGCTGCCATATGCTTACAATTGTGTCCATCTAATGCATAAGGACAATCACAAGACATCTCCTTTATGTTATCTCCATTTAATGCAATTTCTACATGATAACGATGTGTCCCATAAACAACCGCCTTAATCTTTTTAGCGTTTATATATATATTCTCTACATATCCATCTAGATAGTAATTAAAACCTCTATTTAATACACGTTTAGAAAAATTATATTCCCATTCCATATAAGCACCTCCCATGTATAGTTCTATTATACTAAAAAAGACAGCATTTTCTGCTATCTAATTCATTTTCTTATTCAAATATATATAGAAACATACATTGAGGATAATACCAGTAATAGTCGCAATTGGTGCTGCAAGCCCAATTTGAGTGAGGCTGGCATTTGGCTGAATAGACATATAATAAGAAAGAGGTAGACGTACAAGAAGTGTTTGAATTAATCCTTGTATCATAACCCAGAGTGTCTGATCATGACCATTGAAGTAACCAACCATACTAAAGAGTACTGCTGTTACAACTGTTTCAAATGCAAATCCTTTGAGGTAGGCATAGCCCTGATTAATAACACCTTGTTCTGTTGTAAAAATACCTGTTAACATATCTCCCTTAAACATTACTAAACAGAATACAATAACACCAATAAATAATCCAATTACTATACCTGTAAACATAGATTGCTTGGCTCTTTTTTCATTATTTGCGCCAACATTCTGGGCCACAAATGAAGCCATGGACTGCATGAGAGAACTAGGCACAAGCATCGCAAAGTTTACTATCTTACAGGCTACACCATAACCTGATGAAGCCTCTAAGCCTAAGCGATTAATAAAGGCACATAATGCAAGGAATGAGATCTGAGTCAGGCATTCCTGCAATGCAAGAGGTAAACCAATCTTCATTGCACGAATGCAATGAGTATTGATTTTAAAATCATGCTTATGAATTTCAAATGTAAGTTTTCTTTTCTTTAATAATCCTAAAGCGAATACAACACTGCATGCCTGTGCAAGTACTGTAGCTATAGCTGCTCCTGCTGCATCTAGATGGAAACCTGCTACTAAAACTAAATCTCCTACCACATTAATAAGACATGCTACTGCCACAAAGAGTAATGGAGACTTACTATCGCCCAATCCTCTAAAAATAGCTGATAATACATTATAAGCCACAATATAGAAAATACCTGCACCACATATTCTTACATAAGTAGCAGTAAGATTGAGTGCTTCTAAAGGTGCCTGCATCAGTGTAGAGATAGGTGTCGCAAACAGCACCATAATAATAAATAGAATTACTGAAACAATACCAAATAGAATTGTTGATCCACCAATAAGGGCTCCTATATGTTTCTGTTTCTTTTCACCTATATATCTTGCAATGAGTACTGTAATACCCATTGCGAACTGAGTGATCACAAATGTGACAAGATTTAATACCTGACTTCCTGTAGAAACAGCTGATAAGCCTGCTGTTGTTCCAAAACGCCCTACTACAAGTAAGTCAACCGCACCATAGGCTGCCTGTAATACTAAAGCTCCCAGTACAGGAATCATAAATGCGACTAATTTCTTAAATATACTTCCCTGAGTAAAATCTGAATTCATTTATGATTTTCTCCTTTCACACATCACTTGATAAAACTTTTCTATTGTTTCAATCATACAATCTGCTTCTTCAATAGAAATATGACTCAAATTCTGCGATAAGTCTTCGAAATATTCCTTATTGAACTTTTCAAATAAAGCTTGTCCTTTTTCACTTACTTCAATATAAGTGACACGACCATCTTCTTTAGAAGACCTCTTAATTAAATAGCCCTTTTCTACCATAGATCTAACTGTACGTGTTACACCAGGTCTAGGCAGATTCAATGCTTCACTTATTTCTGAAACCTTCACTCTTCCATTTCTTTCCTTCAAATCAATAATTGTCTCTAAATAACGAATATATGAAGGAAGAACACTTTCAGGAAGTTCTGGTAATAAGTCTAATATTCTTTTTGCGATATAACAGCTATCCAACATTTCCTTTGTTTTTTGACTATTCATATACTCCTCCTTTTTTAATTACCACTTGTAATTACCTATGGTAATTATATTAAAATAAGATTAAATGTCAATCTCTATTCATAACTTCTTAAGACAAGTTTTACGAAGGGATGATTTTTTAGTCATGTTGTTGCGGTAAGTGCAAATCAGACAAGTACTCAGAGTACAGTTGTGATGAATCAGGATACAGATATGAAATATCTTGATACAAATGTAGATTATGCAGATGAAACTCTTGTGTTCAAGAATAGAGATAATATTGGAAAAGATATAATTGGTACAATATTTAATACTTTCATATTTGTTTTCAATACTAGTTCTATAACAATTTTACTCGCATTTCTTGCTTATCAGATTCAATATCCTCAATTAAAAATTTCTGATTTTATTGCGATGGAAATGTCACAAGGTATTACTGGTACTCTTGATATTGTATAACAATACCAATTAGTGCATTATTATGTAGCTTGTTATATAAGAAAAGAGGCAGCTGAGCTGCCTCCAGAATCCTCACTTTGAGTGATTTTTAATTCTACGTTATAAATCATTGTATCTTCATCTTAAAGAGATACGTGGTCTTTGTCTGAATAATCTGATAGTCTATCTGATAATTGTTTAATAGGTTACCTACGATATATAAGCCAAGTCCATGACTTGTATCTTTTTTTAATTCCATGTGATTCTCCTGGCAGGTATTTTCTATATAGAAACAATTCTCTTTTATCCCTATATCTATTCTTCCATAATCACAGTTATACTTAATCGCATTGCTTATTAAATTAGATAAAACCACACTGAATGCATTTCTACCAATATATATATGCTCTAAACCAACCTTATTATTGATTACGATATTCTTCTGATATGCGAGCAACTCATATTTATTCAGGACTTCTTTAAGAACATCTTTTATAATAACATCTTCTTCATCGTTCTTTAGATGATCTATTGAATAGATAGATAATATTTGAGAGATATTTTTTGAAAGATCATCCACTATATCTACACATTGTCCAAGATATACATCTCTCTCTTTATATTTTCCTACATTATACATCATGTTCTCTAGAATGATTTTAAGACTTGCTAGAGGTGTTTTTAATTCATGAGAAGCAGCCTTTAAAAATTCATATTTAAGTTTTTCAAGTTCGAGAATTTCTTTATTTTTAAGTTCTAAATCATCTATTGACTTCAATAATGTAAAATAGAGTTCATTGATCTGCTTCTTTAAGTCTCCTACTTCGTCATCACTGTTATGGACTAAACAGACATTCTTATCTAATTGCATCATTTGATCAGTTACATTCTTAATTTCATCAATATTATTTTTAATTAATTTTGAATAGATTAATGAAACGATAGCAGATAATAAAAGAGAAATAGATAATGAATAAGGAAGAAAACCTAGACTTAAATCTTTAGCATCCTGCACCATATCAGCAGTAGAGATAAATTTCAAATACAATTGATGTCCGTCATTTAAAGTAATACGTCTTTCCTCAATAATTAATGAATTATTGAGGCTGTTCAAATTCACATTCAGATCATTTGTAACCTTTACTTCATTGTCTTTATTTTTTTGACTCACAAATACTTTTATATCGCTGTTTTTAGAATACAAATCAATTGTTCTTTCAATCTCATTGATTTCCTTACCTTCTAGATTATGAGATATTTCATTGGCTGTTTTATTAATATCAGCCTTTCTAGTATCCAGATACGTTCTAGGAAATATCAAGTAGATAGAGATATGAATCAATAAGACAATAATGCTGAGAATAGAAAATATCTGGAGAAACATTTTAGGAAATATCTTTAGTTTTTTCATCATCTCTCCAATTTATAGCCTACATTTCTAATAGTTGATATGCAATCTAGATGTAACTTCTTTCTAAGTTCCTTTATATAGACATCAATTACACGATCATAAGGAATTTCTTCTGTTTCTTTCCAGACTTGATCTATAATCTGCATCCTTGACAGAACCTGTCCTTCATGATCAAGAAGACATTTTAATATTTCTAATTCTTTAGGCTTACTATCTATGACTTTTCCATCTATTTTAGCTGTATAACTTGTGAAATTGATTTCTAGATCTTTATATTTGAATATTTCTATAGAACTATAATACTTTTTTATAAGTCCCTCTATTCTCGCTTTTAAGACAGGCAGAGAAAATGGCTTTTCAATATAGCCATCAGCAAGTTGAGTAAAGGCTTCTATTTTGTATTCTTCATTATTAAATGCCGTCAACATTAAAACAGGGATATTACTTTCTTTTCTTATTTCTTTTAAAACATCTAATCCATTCATAAATGGAAGCTGAATATCCAAAAGAACAACCTTGATATCCTTATTAAATAAGGATAAAGCCTCACGACCATCCCTAGCCTCTATGACATGATAGCCCCATTCTGATAAATATTCACTCATACCATCTCTAATTATAGGATCATCTTCTACAATCAGTAAATCCATACTATCCCTCCCTCTTTATATTATACACATATATTTATCTGTTAACGTGTATAAATAAGTGATTCTTCCTTATTTTTAAGAATTCTAAATGAAGAAACCACCAACGCCATAATAAGTACAACTGTCATGAAGCCAATAACAATAAACATCATATCACTAGAAACATGCACATTCAGACTCGTAAGTGTCTTATTAAAGCCATCTACTTCAGCACCTGCTCCTAATTGACTTGATACGCCCTGACTTGCTAGTTGTTTAGTTATATCTCCTGTCACCCCATTTAAGATTGTATGACCAAATGACTGTGCTAAAGCACCAGAAACAAAGTAAGCAATAAGATAAGATGGTATCATCATCCATACTAATTCTGTCATCAATTGACCAAAAATTCTCATTTTTGTCATACCTAACGAAAGCATAATAGCTATTTCTTTCTTTCTTGCATTAAGCCAGAGCATAAGAAGAAGCGCAACAACTATTCCAGCAAAAATCAATGCACCATAAAATAATTTATCAGCCATTCCATATAGGGATGAAATAGACATCTGTAAAGCTGGATAATTAGAAGCACCATTTATCAGAACATAATTTCTCCAATCAATATCAAGCTTCTCTAATACTTTGATGACCTGTTTTAAATCATATTGACCTTTCACAAAAAAAGTAGCGTCTTGATAAACAGCTGTCTTTTCTGTTTCACCATATACCTGTGCTGCACTATGCACATCAGTAATCAAAGTATTTTCATATAGTTCCTGCGGAGCACTTGCGCCACCCTTATTATGCCCATCAAAGAGGCCCTTAATTTCTACTTCAACAATCTCATCTGCCTGCTTTTCATTATCCGCATCATATAAATTTGATTTGATTTTAAGATGGTCTCCTACCTTTAAATGATTCTTTAAAGCAAGATCCTTATGCATCAAAATCTTATTTCTATCATCAGCTTTAAGATGCTCTCCTTCCACTAATTTATAAGCCCCTGATACAAACTTATTTTCTTTTGAAGAATCATTCACACCTGTAAGCATTACTGTACTTTTAAAGTTTTTTGCTCTTTCAGGTGATTGATAAGCCAATGTTTCAGGTGTTTCTACAATATCATAATCCACTAAATCCGCTACACTATTGATTCTCTTTACATAAGAATCAATCTCTTTACACTGAGCAATCTGACTAATATCCTGTCCTTTTACATTGCCTCCGCCTCTAGGAGTTCCAGGATTATATTGTCTATTGATTTCCATTGAGAAACTATTTGTGATATTTCCTAAACTCTTCTTAGACGAAAGATCTGTCGCATCTTTTAAGGCTAAGCCTAATACACCTAATGTAGACATGATTGCAATCACAGATATCATAATAAGTGATTTAAGCTTTTTTCTTGTTACATAAGCCCATGCATTTTTTATCATATACTTCTCTCCCTTAAACAATCTGTAATTTCTTATCCTTAAGTTCTAGAACAACATCTGCACTTTGAGCAAGTTGTTTGCTATGAGTCACAACAATCACACACTTATTGCGTTCTTTCGCCATCTTCTTCAATATTGTGATTATTTCATCTGCTGTATTCTCATCTAAATTCCCTGTTGGTTCATCTGCAAGAATGACAGGTGCTTCAGATGCTAAGGCCCGTGCAATAGCAACTCTTTGCTGCTGTCCACCAGAAAGTTTCATAACATTTCTTTTTATCTGATTTGGATTCAAGCCTAATTCGATCAAGATTGAGGAAGATGCTTTTTTATCAACCAATCTCACATTTTCTAATGGTGTCAAATAATCAATCAAATTATAATTTTGAAAGACCAGGGAAATATGATGTCTTCGATGATAACTATAACCTTTTTGTTTAATATCTTCTTGTTCAAAAAGAATATGTCCCTCTTGGGGTTCATCTAATCCTGCCAACAATGACAACAATGTTGATTTACCTGCACCAGAGGCACCAATAATGGCATAGAACTGGCCGCTTTCAAATGTCTGATTCACACCTTCTAAAATATTCTCTCTTGTATTCTTATAGCGATAGCTTACATTATCTATTTCTAATATAGTCATATTAATCTCCTAACTCATTTTTGATAAAATCTCTTGGGGCTTCTTTATTAAAAACATTCCACAAGTCGTTATAACTGAAATGATGATTACACCTGCTAGAATCCCATAACTTCCTATAAAAGTCATTGCTTCTTGTCTGAATCCATATTCAAATAATAGAGAATATGCATTCTTTAATAAAACATTGATCACATATTTCAGGAATATATGACCTAATCCAAAAGAAAGAACCGCCGCTGGTATTGAAACAAATAATAATTCACAAATAAATTGACCAAGAATTTCCGATTTGTGGAACCCTACTGATAATAAAATACCTATTTCATAAAGTCTCTCTCTTAACCATAAAATTAAAATTAAAGAAAGAACGACAAGTGCAACAACAATTAAAGAACATACAATCACTTTTATAATATATTGTATATGTGTAATTGCCTCTAATGTTTCCTCATATGTCTTAGTATCCATTTCAACAAGAGCATCTGGATGATTCTTTTCTAATTGCTTCATCATTAAACGGGTATCCTTCAAATGATCAAAGTACATGATTATTTTATGAACATTGTTTGTCTGTTGTGAAGAATAATCCATAAACAACATATTTTCACTAAAATCTGATGTTAAACCTGTATATCTTTCTTGTTTCTTACCAGAAAAAATACCAATAATCTCATATTTCTTATTATTGTCTAAATTTATAAAATCATGTAATGCAAGATGATTCTTTTTCGCAAACTGTTCATGAACCATCACCTTATTACAATCAGTTTCTTGAATATGTCTGCCCTTTTTTAATACAAAATTGCCACTTTTAAATAAAGCATGAGATTTTGTCTGATTCGTTGCGAGATAAGACATCACGTTCTTATGTTCATCACTCAAATCATCTCTTTTTACTGACTGTTGTGCTTCTATGACATGAAGATTTCTTGGTTGAGTGAGACCTTCATAATGTAATGTATAGCCTTTAGCTTGTTTGATTTCCTGATATTCTTTATAGTCAAACAATGATTGATCTTTCTTTGTGACCGACAAAGATGTATTTGCTGCTTCATACATGGTCTTTTCTAACTGAGCGGCTGATATTGTAATACTGGAAGAAATATATAAACATGAGAGAATAATCGTTAAAATCATCATTATAATTAATGAACGTTTTTTCTTTCTTGTGACATAATAAATAGAACGTTTAATCATTGAAAACCTCTGTATTTTCTAAATCCTTCTTTTCCTTTAAAACAAAACCATTATCATTCTCTTCTAAACGATCAATGATTTCTATATGACACTGTTCCAGTTCTCTTTTAAATGTATCATTCTGATAACTTATGTAATAAGAATACTGTCCATCATGAGAAATACCTATTTTTTTATGATATGTACATTGAGTCAGTTCTGTTATTTCTTTTTTAGACATTCCTTTTTTATACATTCCAATAGTTCCTGAACGTTCTAGGTTCTTTTCCCACTTCATATATTCGTTCATATTTTGAACAACAGCATCCTGCTGCTTACGAGAAACTTTATTAAAAGATAAAAAGGCATATCTTAGTTCTTCATTTAAAGCACTTTGAGAATCAAGCATAACAAGACTTTTATTATTCATAGCCTCTTTTATATTTTGAGACAAGCTGAATTTAAGACCTAGATACTCATAAACATAATCTTCTTTATAATCTATTGTCTCATTCATTGGCTTAAAACTTGCTTTATCCTTAATAGTCACTGAACTTGTAAGAGCCTCCGTCTTATTTTGACATCCTACTAGTGCAATACTTAAGCATACTACTCCTAACATCATTACTTTTCTTATTAATTTCATTTTTTATCATCTCCTTTTCTTCATCATATCCGCCATATATGAAACATCTATGAAATAGAGAAATAAATTGAAATAAAAAAGAGGTAACTAATTTCCATCAGCAGATAGTACACCAACGATCTTACCAAAACCTTCTACTTCTTCACCGATATAATAGCTTTCACCAGTTAGAGGGTTTTCATCGTTCTGCCAGTCATAGCATGTTTCATGAACCATTCCTCCGTATTCAGCAATACCATTCTTATCGATATCACGGTTCTTATACAACCAGTTATGATATGCAACTAACTTAGGATACATTTCTTTTAGGAATTCCTTATCACCAGTTGCTTCATAAACACTCTGAACTGCCCATGCAGCAAGTGCAGGTTTAGAGTTTCGTTCGTTCCAGTTTCCTCCATCACCGCCGCGGTCTTCGTTCTGGTTATAGAAAATACAGTCAATGATAGCACCTTCATCCTGTGGACGAACAGCATCTTCTTTAATGATCTTGTAATCAAATAATGCTCCAATATTATTTTTAGCTAATTCTGGATTAAACTGAGTAGTAGCTACAACCTGTTTTTAAGAGTCCCAAGCCCACATACCAATGAACCGCTTATAAGACATAGATGGTACGATTCCATCATGCTTAATTGCACCGGCTGGTGACAAAAAGATTTTTTGCATTTTAGACAAATAAAAACAATGTAAATTATCAATCGAAATATATGTTCAGTTAATACCTTGAATATTGAAATTTAATTTCTATATACAAAAACACATACAAGTGTATGTGTTCAAATGATGATGTTCTATTTTGAAAGTAATGCATCATTTCTAGATAAGAGATAGACGCAATATTGGTTCATATTGATTCCTTCTTTTCTAGCATGCAAAGCAAGTGTTCTATGTAAAGTCTTAGGAATTCTCAATTTGAATTGTCCAGAATAATCTTCAATGCTATCTGGTTCATTAATCTCAATACCTTCTTCTAATGCTGCTTCTATCCATGCTTTCTTTGCATCCTTTGCGTTATTCATGGCATCTTCTATTGTATCCCCACAAGTGATACAACCTGGAAGATCAGGATAAGAGACTACAAATCCACCTTCTTTTTGATCTTCTACTATTTCTAAACGATAAGGTAAAGCCATATAATCATTGAATGTTTTCATTATTTCTCCATTTCTATAATTAATCTTACCATTTCAACATATACTCTTTTTATTGGTTGATGTTTAGGTATTGTGATAGGCATACATCCTATTTTCTGAAAGTATAATGACTACTACCTCCTTCAGGATTATTCATTACATATCCATAACTCTCCAATACTTTTCTCAATTCAGAAAAACGTAACTCTTTTGATAATGTACTAATCTTCAGAATTAGCTTATCCCATTTCGACATAATTCATTTCTCCTGTTTTTATTATAATATGGTGTCATATAAGGTGTCTATTATATATTAATCCACTATATATACATTTATACTAAAAAAACAGAATATTTCTTATATCCTGCTTAACAAAAAATCATTTCAAGAAAAAAAACACCTAGACTAGAGGTGGCTTTGTAATGAACGATATAAGTTTCATAACAGCTAGCGTTGTAGTGAACTACCATATATAGGCTATCATTTACATATATAAAATAGAAAACAGGTGAGAAGATATGCCGTTATAAGACGCATAACATCCACCTGTTTTTTAATCTATACTTATAATACTATCTGATTGTTACTCTGCTTTATTCATGCTGAGTTGCAGCGTTTAATGCATTATTCAAATTCGACAATACTTAACTTGTTTTGTGTAAGTTTTATGTTGTGTCGTGTTTCTTGTTATTTTGATCATTTGATATACCCATATTATACAGCCTATACAAGCTAATGTTATCATTTTGTTATCGCTGTTGATAACACCTGCTCTGTAACTGTGGATAATAGCAATATGTTCTGCAATTGTTTATATGCAGTTTTGTTTAAAAATCAATACTATTTCTTCATTTTTACAACCACATTTCCTGATTGATTGACATCACCTGCAGTCCTGATGGCTGTTTCCAACTGTTCTAACGGAAATTCGTGTGTAATGATGCGCTCCAAATCCCATTTCCCACAGGACATCATCTTCTGAACATCAATCACATCTTTCGACATATAGCCTCCTGACCCTATAATACTCTGTTGTGCATATGTCATATGCAGCAAATCAACAGAACGAAGCGTATTATTTACCGCGACAGAAACAAAACGGCTTTCAAGTTTTCCTAATTTTATAAAATCATCAAGAATACTCTTTGCACCAGCAGCATCCAGCCAACAATCAATATCTGCTGTTTCTCCACTCAATGATGGTGCTATACCAAAATAATCTTTTGCTTTATCAGTATAATTTTCTATTGAAGGATTACAGACAGCAAAGCCAAGTTCTTTTGCTAACTTCAATCGGAAATCAGAGTAATCACACACCATCACTTTATTCATTCCAAAATAACGAAAAGCAACTGCTGCCGCAATTCCAATTGTTCCACAGCCAAAAACAACCGCATTCTGTCCATCTACATATGCGTTTTTACCACAAGGAATCATCCCTCGTCGTGCCGCGCGACATCCAACCGTAAATGGTTCAATTAAACTTGCAAGTTTGTCCGAAATACGCTCATCAACAGCATATAACGAACGATTTTTCTTTGCGTTCGGTACCAGAATATATTCTGAAAATCCCCCAATCGTTCCAGCTCGTTTTGTATCATTTTTCGCATATCGTGGATATGGATATACACGTTCTCCAACTATAAAATCTTTTACATTTTTTCCTACTTTAACAACTCTTGAAATGGTTTCGTGACCAAATTCACCGCCAACATTTACTTTATGACCTGTGTTTGGACCATGCATAAATACTGCCACATCCGTCCCGCAAATGCTGGAATATATATTTTGTATGAGTACGTCATCATCCCCTACTTCCGGCAACGGAAGCTCTCTTATTTCAATCTTTTCTTTTCCTAAATAAATTCCTGCTTTCATCATATCTCCTATCTTCATTTATGCTGCGCTGTGCATTTTTGCATGACATCTATCATCTGTTCTATCGTATCTTCACAATCATTTTTTAGCCACTGCGCAATGATTGCCATAAGTCCCTGAACATAAAATGCCATCATATACTTTCTGATTTCGTCTGAAACCTGATATCGTTCCAAAATTGGTACAAATACGAATTGGAACATCTTATCATAACTTTCTTCTAATCGCAGTGCTTTCGTATTTTTTACTGCCGTTAAAAAAAGACGCTTGTTTTCTTTAATATATTTCAAATAGGGCGTCAGATATTGTGGAGTTACTAAGTACAATTCGTCTAAAGGACATTCCAGAATGCGTGTCATAAAAACATTTGTATCCTGTTTCATATAAGCTAAAAACTGTTCGTTCATATATTCTACACTTTCGGACAACAAATCCTCCAGTGTTTCGTAATGAAGATAAAACGTAGAACGATTCACTTTTGCTTTTTCGCAGATTTCTTTCACTGTTATATACGAAAAATCTTTCTTTTCAAGAAGTGACAAAAATGCCTTGTCCATTTTTACAGCGGTATTAAAGTACTTACTTTCATTTTTATTCATTGCATTTCCCCCTTCCTTATGTTTCTGCTACGCAATAGCATATATATAGCTATCACAAGGACAATTCCGTACACAAATCCCCCTGTAATTGTATTCATCATTTTACGATAATCCTCGCCATTGGCGGAAAACTGTGAAATCATTGCAGTCTGCAAGCCAAGAATCGACATCATCGCAGCAATAAAATTCAACACTTTAGCTGCAGAGGGAATCAGACTTCCTACTTTGCGAAATTTCACAATATTTCTAACTGCAATTATCAAAATGTAAAAAGTATATAATGCCGAAAGATAAATCACATATCCCGGGTAAGAAAATCCCGAATTTGTCTTTATCATCAATATAATCATACCACCCATTGGAATATTTAACAAAAACAGACTCCACGCTGTATTCCGATAACAGATGCTTTCATCTTTATTATCCCGATATTTATAACAGATAACCAAATATGCTCGGATCACTCCGAGTATCAAATAGTAAACTGCGATTGAAATAGACCAAACTGAAGCATAATACATTCAGGTAACAGCACGAAATATCATATACAAAAAATTGACTGTCATTCCCTGATAAATACTGATTTTTCCCTGAAAAGCCACATCGGATATATATCTATCTGCTATTTTTGAGGATAATACCCATCTCATCAATCTGCTTTTTTGTAAATGTTGTGCTGTTTTTCTTATCACATCGGGTACAGCAACGCTAAAAGCAACAAGAGAGTATGCCGACATACAATAAATCGGATATGCCAACACACTCTCTGTTTTTCCATATACAAAGATGAGAATAAGTGTGGTATAGGAAACCAAAGAAATAGCATTCAATACCCATTTCTTCGGATGCAATATTCGCTTCATTATCATCCTTGCCCACGTCATATTTAATTCTCACTGATTTCTTTAGCAAGCTGCATAATTTCAAACGCATACTTTCGCTTACCGTTTGCTAGCATTTTCTTGTAAATAGGATAGTTAATTCCCATTCCAAACAATCCTATAATACCAACAACAACACCCAAAACAAACATAAAGGTTGTACCATCGCCGATTACCTTCATAGACAGGCACATTCCAACACCGGCAATCAAGGATGTAATAATCCCGAAAGTATAGGTGAAAACAGTTACCGGCAACTTTGCTCTTGCGTCTAATTTGCGAAGTGCAACTACCTTTGATGTATCTTTTGGTGCATACTCATTTGCAAGCTGTTCAGCATAAATTTTGTCTGTATTCATATAACAAACCTCCTGTAATTTGATGGATTTATTATACAAAGATAAAAACTAAGACTGAACAACACAAATTCCATTTTGTGTTGTTTTCTACTGTATCAAATTGAGAAATTCAATCTTTTACATTTTTAGATTTCAGCATTCCCACAAACACAGGAGTGCTATACCGCAATTCACTTATAGGTAAATTAATTCCACTCGCACAATTTTCCCTCACCGAATTATTCTACATGTCTAGTATAGCATCTTTCAATATTATCACCAATCTGGTTGATGACCACAAACAAAAACAGCCTATTGGAATCCAACAAGCTGTTTTATATTTAGAATATTTTTTATAGCTAATTACTATGCTCTGACTTTCTTCTTACGAAGCACATATGCACAACCAACTAATAATGCAAGTGAGCCAATAGTAGCAATTAATGATGTAGCTACATCAGTTGAATCACCAGTCTTAGCGGTACCCTTCTTATCATCAGTCTTAGTTGTTACTGTTGTAGTGTCTTTTTTATCTGATTCAGATGGTTTCACTGTGATGTTTGGTTTATCTGTTTCAGATGGTTTTTCTGGTTCTGATGGGTTTGGTTTTTCTGGTTCAGTTGGTTTTGTTGGTTCAACTGTCTTAGTTGGAGATGTCATCTTCCATAACTGTGTTCCATAGAATGGGTTAGCTGTACCAATAGCCATCCAATCATCACCTGTTGCGAAAGCACGTAAACCATGGTTGTATGGATCACCAAAACCATTTGTAGTAATTGCTGTGAATGATTCACCATCAGCTGATGTATACATATCAAATCCACGCTGAGCTTTAGATAAGTATTTTAATACCTTACCAAATGCGATTAAGTTATCTTTTTTAGTGATTGTCATGAAATCTTCAAATAATTTCTTTAACTTTTCAGGAAGCTGAGAAGAAATCTGAGTGTAGTATTCATATACTTCAGCGTATTCATCTGCGAATTCCTGAGAGCCCTTTTCATCTAAAGAAGATGATAATGGATCTAATCCTGAAACCATAGTAATAACATCATTTGACGCTTCATCGCTTAAGCTATTTGCTTTAATAGAACCATCTTCAAGACCATTCACTAAAGCCTTTACCTGATCATCAGAAAGTGTAACAGCTTCTGCATCACCATTATCTAAAGAATATGCTGATGTGCTATATCTTTCATTTGCAGTTTCAATTGCTTTCTGTACCTTTTCAGATGCAGTTAAGTTACTGTCATCTTCTTCATCAGAATCTGTTTCAGCAATCGGCTGAGTTGGATATTTAGAGTTCTTACTTAATACTAATTCAATGAAGACCTTAAGGTAATTCATCTGTGACTTCCATTCTTCTTTAGACATCTTTAATAAATCACCATTTGTAAACTGTCCAATAGGCTGCAACAAACTGCTGCTATCAAATGTACCAAAGTACATTTTGCCATCAAATACAGTAGACTGCCAGATATACTGGTTTTCATGATGTCCAAATCCAGAGCCAAGTCCTGAAATACCACCATTAGGGAACATCTTAGTTGCATCACCTACAACTAATTCCATGTTTTCATCCTTATCCATACGATAAAGACTTACAGACTGTTCTAAGTTCTTTGCTAAGAATTCTACATTCTTTTTGAATACTAAATCTTCTAATGCGATTTCGATATCTTCATATTCACCAATATAAAGATGATCATTGTATACTAACATATTACATGCACCAGCACGTGTACGTTCAGGATCGATACCAAATGTATATTTAGCACCATCTGCTTTATCACCTACAACTGGTCTCCATGTCCAAGAACCATCCGCTTTTTCTTCACCACACACAATCGCAAATGACTGCATTGTATGTTCATCAGGCTTGTTTTCCTGTGTACCAGTACATAAAGCAACATAAAGCTTGTTATTGAATTCTACCATTTCCCAGATAGAACCACCATAGATACTATCTGAATAATGATATGCAGGATAGTTAAATAAATCCTTCTTAGTTGCAATCTTCTTAAATGAAGACTGACCTGCTGATGGGTCTTTAGACTTTAAGATATAAGGTCCATCAACACCAACACAGCTTGCAATGAATTCACCATTGAATTCTGTCATACCACGGATACCAGTACTGATACCTTCTTTGTATGCAGCACCTAGTTCCTGTGGAGTGATACCAGTGTAGACACACTTGATATCATCTGTCTTAGGATCGATGCAGTAAATGCTAGGTAAACCAGCTTTTGCTCCTTTATTACGTACAGAACCGCAGAAATAAAGTTTATCCTTATAACGCATAGCGTTTCTGAAAAGTGGTCCTTTACCATTTAAAGACTTAGACATTAATAATTTAGTTTCACCAGTCTTAACGTTTACTTTTATAAGAATACCATCAGAATCTTCATCTGCAGTGCCATCTTCTTTTTCATGTCCATAGAAAAATGTTCCATTGAACATTGCTTTAAGTGCAGCAGTCATAACTTCCTTATCGAACTTATCACCAAGAGTAGTATCCATTAATGTTAATGTATTCCCCATTGCTGCATAACAAGTACCAACATACATCCAATCACCATAAGATGCTGCAGACCAAGCATAACTCTGTCCCTGATCACCTTGACCTGTTGCACCATCTTCTCCAGTGACACCAACATTTCCACCACCTAGATAATCAACAATACCATCAGGTGTAGATACTGCTTTGTCTGGGTGAGATAACTTGGCAAAAGTATAATTACCGTTGCTGTAAGTTACCTTTGGTTGAAATTCAGAAGTATCTCCAGCAGCACTTACTGCAGAAGTACAAGAAAATGCGAGTGTAAGTGCAACAAAAGAAGCCCCAAATTTCTTAAATAGGCTATGTTTCATAAATTCCCTCCTCAATATATATTGTTTGCCATTCCGTTCAATCTTGAATTTTATCACCATTCCTTCAAGTTGTAAAGCGTTTGCAAAAAATACAAATTATACAAAATGGCCAATTTGTACAAATAGTTACTTATAATTATATCGTTAATACATGTTAATATTTTTAAATCAATATTTATTTTGTGTATTTTTATGAAAAAGAGCGTTTATTTCATCTAAAATCACTGATATTTGTTATATTATTCCAGTAATACTCAATCATCTTCATTAGTGTATCTCTTTTATTCATTTTACTCTTTTTATGCTAGTATTATTTAGCAACAAATTCATTCACTTTTTTTAGCATTATCAGAAAGTTCCAGGATTATTATTGACCCTACACACTTATATTACATATCAAACAAATCTGAATGTCTTCCAGTATCGAAAAACGTAAGTACAAGAACATCTTTTTCTTTCATACAAATAAAAAAGAAGCGATAGTATCGCTTCTTCTAATGGTTTATTCAAACTCAATAGTTCCAGGTGGCTTAGATGTAATATCATACATTACTCTATTCACACCACGTACTTCATTGATAATTCTATTCATAGTCTTATTTAAGACTTCATAAGGGATTTCAGCTGCTTCTGCAGTCATGAAATCAATAGTATTAACGGCTCTTAATGCAACAGCATAGTCATAAGTTCTTTCATCACCCATAACACCTACTGACTGCATATTAGTTAATGCTGCAAAATACTGACCGATAGAACGATCTAATCCAGCATTCGCAATTTCTTCTCTATAAATCGCATCTGCATCCTGTACCATACGTACCTTTTCTGCAGTAACTTCACCAATGATTCTAATACCAAGACCTGGTCCTGGGAATGGCTGTCTGAATACTAAATATTCTGGAATACCAAGTTCAAGACCTACTTTTCTTACTTCATCCTTGAATAAGTCTCTTAATGGTTCAATAATTTCTTTGAAATCTACACAATCAGGTAATCCACCAACATTATGGTGAGACTTGATGACTGCAGATTCTCCTCCAAGACCGCTTTCTACAACGTCTGGATAAATAGTACCCTGTACTAAGAAATCAACGGCACCAATCTTCTTTGCTTCTTCTTCAAAGACTCTGATGAATTCTTCACCGATGATTTTTCTCTTGCTTTCAGGTTCAGTTACACCCTTAAGCTTAGAATAATATCTTTCCTGTGCATTCACTCTGATAAAGTTTAAGTCATAGCAGCCATCTTTACCAAATACAGCTTCAACTTCATCACCTTCGTTTTTACGAAGTAAACCATGATCTACAAATACACAAGTTAACTGATTTCCGATAGCCTTAGATAATAAGACTGCTGCAACAGAAGAGTCAACACCTCCAGATAAAGCACATAATACTTTACCATCGCCAACTTTTTCTCTGATTGCTTTAATAGATTCTTCTACGAAAGAATCCATCTTCCAGTCACCAGAACATCCACATACATCGATTACGAAGTTTCTTAACATCTTCTTACCTTCTGCTGTATGTAATACTTCTGGATGGAACTGAATACCATAAAGGTTCTTTTCTCTGTTTTCACATGCTGCAACTGGACATTCATCAGAATGTGCTACAGATTTGAAGCCAGGAGCTAGAGCTGAAATATAGTCATTATGACTCATCCAGCATACTGTCTTTTCAGATACATTTGAGAATAATGGTGAAGTTGTATCAACAACGATTTCTGTCTTTCCATATTCTCTAGTAGGTGCAGCTTCTACATTTCCACCTAATACATATTGCATTAGCTGAGCACCATAACATAAGCCAAGTACAGGAACACCACATTCGAAAAGTTCTTTTTCGCATGTTGCAGCTCCTTCTTCATAGCAGCTATTAGGACCACCTGTTAAGATGATTCCCTTAGGGTTGAGTTCTTTAATTTTCTGCATTGCAACTTTATATGAATAGATTTCACAATATACGTTGCTTTCACGAACTCTACGCGCTACGAGCTGATTGTATTGGCCACCAAAATCAATAACCAGTACTAATTCTCTCTTCATAAGTTCTCCTTTACTATTTATTTATTAAAATACTTCCTTAAGCACAATTGTCTGAGTACGATCAGGTCCAACTGAGAACATTATCACTGGGCAGTGAATAAGTTCTTCAATCTTCTTGATATAGTTCTGAGCATTGACAGGAAGTTCTTCAAATGAAGTGACATTTGTGATATCTTCCTTCCAGCCTGGTAATTCTACATAAACTGGTTCTACTCTTTCTAATTCTTCAATAGTAGAAGGTAAACCATGGATTTCTTTACCATCTAACATGTAAGCAGTACAAATCTTAATAGTATCTAAACCACTTAATACATCTAACAACATTAATGAACATCCAGTTAATGAAGCCATTCTTCTTGACTGGTTAACGACAACTGCATCGAACCATCCAATTCTTCTAGGTCTCTTAGTTACTGTACCAAATTCATGACCTGCATTTCTGATATAATCACCTAATTCACCTTCAATTTCAGTAGGGAAAGCACCAGAACCAACACGAGTAGTATAAGCCTTAATAACACCTACTACATCAGTTAAATAAAGAGGACCAATGCTTGCACCAGATGGTACACCATTAGCACCTGGGTTAGAACTTGTTACATATGGATAAGTACCATAATCAATATCAAGCATAGTACCCTGAGCACCTTCAAATAAGATTTTCTTCTTTGCCTGGAATGCTTCATCTAATAAGATACCAGTATCACAAACCATAGGTTTGATTACTTTAGCATATTCCTTATATTCTTCAAAGATTTCTTCTGCAGTACACTGTAATCCAGGATACTGTTTCTTCTTGAATGCTAATGTTTCTTCAAGTCTCTTCTTGAATAATGGTTCATTAATGAATTCACCAACACGAATACCGATACGGTCATATTTGTCTACATAAGTAGGTCCAATACCCTTCTTAGTTGTACCGATACTTGCAGCACCACGCATTTCTTCTTCTAATTCGTCAATTTCAATATGATAAGGTAAAGTGACATGTGCACGATCTGAGATGTGCATCTTATCAGTCTTGATACCTGCATCATTTAAATACTTCATTTCTTCAAGTAAAGCTTTAGGATTGATAACCATTCCGTTACCTAATACAACTTCACCAGTTGTAAAGATTCCGCTAGGAATAAGTCTTAAGGCAAATTTCTGGCCATTAAACTTAATAGTATGACCTGCATTATTACCTCCAGAATATCTCACTACTAGATCTGCCTGCTGTGCAAGATAATCTGTAACCTTTCCTTTTCCTTCGTCGCCCCACTGGCTTCCAACAACAACGACTCCTGCCATTTATGTTCATCCTTTCTTTCATTAAAATACAACTATATTATAGAGGATAAAGAACATTATGTAAAACATAAAACTATCGTTAAATCAATGAAATTATGTGAATAAGTGCTATAATCAAATCACACGAGGTGATTTGATGAAAAAACTAGCGGTTCTGTTTCCTGGAATTGGTTATCATTGTGATAAGCCACTCCTCTACTACTCTAAAAAATGTTTATCAGCCTATGGCTATGAGATCATTGAAGTGAACTATAAACACTTTCCTCATATGAAAGATAAAGATGAATTAATTAAGCAGGCTGAAGATATTGGTTATGCGCAGACTGAAGAAATTCTCAAAGATATTCCATTTTCTACTTATGATGAAATCCTATTTGTATCAAAAAGTATTGGTACTGCCATTAGTGCACGTTTTAATGAAGAACATCATGTGAATGCATATTCTATTTATTTCACACCACTTGTTGCGACTTTCAAGTATAGTTTAAATGGTATTGCCTTCCATGGTACAAATGACTCATGGGCCAAAACGAATCTCATTCAATGTGCATGTGACGAAGCACATATTCCACTTATTCTCTATCGTGATGCAAATCACTCATTAGAGTGTGGAGATGTGCTTGTTGATATTTCTAATCTTCATGACATCTTTCTTCATGTCATAGAAGCAATTCAAACAGTTTATCCACTACATAGGTAAACCTTTTTTTAAATAACGATAAAGATAAAGCTGTAATTTGCTTGTCAAACGATTCATTGAAAGATGATAATCCTTCAACATCCCATCTGTAAATCCTTTATCGTTATTCACATGGATAGTGACCTGATCACCTAAAGAGACATGCTCCACCTTAGAATAAATAACTAAGTCAGCATCTTCTTTTACATAAGGCTTAAACCATGTGGGGACATCTATATCCCCTATGAATTGAATAGGGACCATGATGTCTTTGAGGGCTTTTTCTATAGAACCTCCTGGAATCAGATAGCCTTTTAATAGTGTTTCTATCTCATTCCTCATTGGGGTCATATGTTGATATGCTTCTTCTTTTGTTTTGGCTTTATTCGCTATGCGTACTCTTACATAGCCTTCTCCTGCATACATCGCAAGAGTGACATCTGTCTGTTTATATTGGGTTTCTGTCAGTTTTTCATCAATCATACTTTCCCCAATACCCATCACTAGAAAGTCTTCTGTATAGATTTGTTCCTGGCGATAGTGTTCTAGATAGGGTTTTAAAGAATGTTCTACGACATAATTGAATTCCTTAGGTGGACCAGGAAGATTAATGATCATCTTACCATCCTTGCTCATCACACAGCCATTGGCTGTTCCTACATCGTTCTCTAATATATAAGCATTTTCCGGGAAATAAGCCTGTTTAAAGTTGTTGTCAGAAACAACATCGAGTCCTGTCACAAAGCGACATTTTTCATCCACCTTACGAGCTTCTTCTTCGTTATAGACAAGTTCTAGTCCTAAATATTCTGCTGAGAGTTCCTTAGTTAAATCATCCTGCGTTGGACCAAGTCCTGCAGTCGTGATGACACAATCTGTCCCTCTTTTAAACGCAATATCGAGACATTCCAATAAACGTTGTGGATTATCACCCACAGTCGTCTGATGATAAATATCAAATCCTAATTCTTTACACATCTTAAAGAGTACCGGAGCTTCTGTGTTGATGATTTCACCAAGAAGAAGTTCTGTCCCTACATTAATCACTTCTACATTCATATATCCATATACATATCATTCCATTTTGCTTCTCCATGAGTAGAAGAAGAGACACCAAGATGCTTATAGCCAAAACTTTCATAAAAGCCAATCAAGTGATCCTTGCATGTGAGAAATATTCCTTTTTTATTTCGCTCCTTCGCAAGAGTGATATAGCCATTCATAAGCATGTGTGCTAAGCCTTGATGCTGATAATCAGGATGTACATCTAAGCCAAAAACTGTCATATAATCACCACTAGGATCATGTAATGAAGCATCTTCATAGAATGCATCTGGTAAGCCTTTAATATTCGATGTATTCCCATTAATAAAGCCAATAACATCTTTATCTTCTAATACAAGAAAGTTCTCTGAAAAGGCATTAAAGCGTTCTTTAAACTGCTCATAAGTCGCTGCTTCAGCTTTAGGAAAACAAAGAGACTCTATACGAGAGATAGCTTCTATATCACCTATAACTGCTTGTCTTAATCTCATGACATGTTCCTCCTTTCAAAATATTTTTTGTATCTTATACAAAAAAGACTTGATAGTCAAGTGGCTATCAAGCTTTTTACTATCCATTTTCAAATTGTGAACGATAAAGTGTTGCATAGAAACCATTTTCTTTAAGTAGTCCTTCATGATTACCGATTTCTACAATATCACCATCACGCATAACAATAATTGTATCTGCATCTCTAATAGTAGAAAGACGATGCGCAATAACAAATGATGTTCTATTCTTCATTAATTCATCCATCCCCTGCTGAATTAATACTTCTGTTCTTGTATCAACTGAAGATGTCGCTTCATCAAGAATCAAAATCTTAGGATCCTTTAAGAAAGCACGGGCAATAGTCAATAACTGCTTCTGACCTGCACTGATATTAGAAGATTCTTCATTGATCATAGTGTTATAGCCATCAGATAATGTATGAATAAAGTGATCTACATGCGCACTCACGCATGCTTTTTTGACTTCTTCATCAGTGGCATCTAATCGACCATATTTTAAGTTATCCATGATAGTACCATTAAATAACCATGTATCCTGTAATACCATACCAAATAATGAACGAAGATCACTACGTTTCATTTGAGTGATATCTTCACCATCAATCATGATAGAACCACCATTGAGTTCATAGAAACGCATCAACAATTTAATAATAGTTGTTTTACCTGCACCAGTCGGACCAACAATGGCTACCTTCTGACCGGCATGAACATGGAGTGAGAAGTCATTGATGATGATCTTATCTGGATTATAACCAAAGTGAACATCCGCAAAAGTGACAGCACCCTTCATATTCTGTACTTCTTCAGTTGTAAGAGTAGCTGAATCTTCTGTCAATTCTTCTTCCTCTAAGAATTCAAAGACACGTTCTGCAGCTGCACCAGTACTTTGTAATAAGTTAGCCGCCTGAGCAATCTGAGAGATTGGCTGGTTGAACTGTCTAACATACTGGATAAATGCCTGGATATCACCAATAGTGATTGTTTTAGAACCTGCTAGAATACCACCAATAATACAAACACCTACATAACCGATATTACCGATAAAGTTACTAATTGGCATCATGAGTGATCCAAAGAATTGTGATTTCCATGCTGATGTATAAAGTGATTCATTATATTGTTCAAACTGTTCTACAGATTTTTCTTCACCATTGAACGCTTTGACGACCTGATGTCCACCATACATTTCTTCAATATGACCATTGACATCACCAAGTGAGTTCTGCTGCTGAGTGAAGTATTTCTGTGAATGCTTCATAACTAAACGCATCAAGGTCATTGATACAGGTAATACTACAACTGCAATTAAAGTCATCTGCCAGCTGATTGTAAGCATCATAATAAAGATACCTACAAGAGTAACTACGTTAGAAATAAGTGTAGATAAAGACTGGTTTAATGACTGAGCGATTGTATCAATATCGTTAGTCACACGAGAAAGAATATCACCACTTGTATGCTTATCAAAATAAGAAAGTGGTAAACGGTTCATCTTTTCAGAAATATCTTTTCTAAGTGAGAAGGCTGCATCCTGTGATACGCCAGAGATGATCCAGCTCATAATATAACTAAATAGAGAACTAGCTGCATATAACACGACAAGAATCAATAAAATCTTGACGATATAATTAAAATCAATACCACCGGTATTGGCTACTTTAGCCATGATACCTTCTGATAGTTTATCTGTTGCTTTCGCAAGAACCTTAGGACCTATAATATTAAAGATAGTAGAACATACCGCAAATACCATCACAAAACAAATCTTGAAATGATATGGTTTTAAGTATGCGAGTAACTTCTTTAATGTACCACCTAAATCCTTCGCTTTTTCATTATTACCACGGCCTCTGCCCATACCCATTGGAGCGCGACGATTTTTATTCATTGTCTAATTCCTCCTTTGATAACTGAGATAAGGCGATTTCCTGATAGACAGAACATGTTTTCATTAATTCTTCATGTGTGCCTTTTCCTACAATCTTACCTTCATCAAGTACGATGATCTGATCTGCATGCATGATAGATGCAATACGCTGTCCAACGATCAAGACAGTGTTATGAGTCTTGGCAGTCATTTCTCCTAGACGTTTTCTAAGTGTTGCATCAGTCTTGAAGTCAAGTGCTGAGAAGCTGTCATCAAAGATAAGAATTTCAGGATTTTTTGCAAGTGCTCTTGCAATTGCGAGACGCTGTTTCTGTCCACCTGATACGTTTGTACCACCCTGAGAAATAGGTTCTTTAACACCTAATGGTTTTGTTTCAATGAATTCTTTTGCCTGTGCAACATCAATCACTTCAGCCAATTCTTCATCAGATAAATCAGGGGCACCATATTTAATATTTGATTCAATTGTACCTGAGAATAATAATCCCTTTTGAGGTACGACACCAATACGGTCTCTTAAATCATGCATAGAGACATGTCTTACGTCCACACCATCTACTGTGACTTCACCTTCAGTTACATCGTAAAAACGAGGAATAAGGTTAATAAGCGTTGATTTACCTGAACCTGTTGATCCAATAAAGGCTGTTGTTTCACCAGGACGGGCTGTAAAGTCAATATCAGTTAAAACTGGTTCATCAGCACCAGGATACTTAAATGATACATGTTTGAATTCTATTAAACCTTTCTTGTCTTCATCAAAAGAAGTGCTCTGTTCTGGATTTTCAATTGTAGGTTCAGTATTTAATACTTCAGCTACACGGTTTGCGGCAACACTTGCACGAGGTAACATAACTGCAATCATTGCGACCATTAAGAAACTCATAACGATAATCATGGCATACTGTAAGAAGGCCATCATTTCACCAATCGCAATATTACCTAAATCAACCTGCTTTGCTCCAAAGTAGATAATGAGTAAAGTCATCCCCTGCATGATAAACATCATGATAGGCATTAATGAAACCATCACTCTATTAACAAATAAGTTTGTCCCTGTTAAATCTTTGTTAGCCTGATCAAAACGTTTTTCAGATTCTTCTTCATTTCCAAATGCACGAATGACAAGAATACCTGAAAGGTTTTCTCTCATTGCTAAGTTAAGTTTATCAATTAATTGCTGGATAATCTTGAATTTAGGCATTGCGATAGAGAAAGTGACACCAAGTACTCCAAAGATAATAATGACAACTAAGAAGATCATCCAAGTCATAGATGGTGAGTTCTTAACAGCCTTCATAATACCACCAATACCATTGATTGGGGCAAGCATACACATTCTTACGATTATCACAAGAACCATCTGGATCTGAACGATATCGTTTGTACTACGAGTAATTAAAGAGGCTGTAGAAAACTTATTGAATTCAGTATTAGAGAAGCTTTCAACCTTCTTAAATACAGCTAAACGTAAGTCTCTTGCCACTGATGCACCAAGTTTTGATGCTAAGAATGCAACACAGATAGAAGCCACAGCACCAAGTAAGGCAATAGCTAACATCTGAATACCTTTATGGGCAATATACTGGTTCTGTACTTTATTGATATCAGCACCAAGTTTCTTATATTCAGCTTTGACACCTTCACCAGCTGCAATCTTCATTGTAGATTCACCCATAGTCTTCATCTGCTTATCGACGCTTTCAAACATCTTATTACGTTCATCTTCACCCATTGAACCGATGAAATAATAAATATCTCCATTGTTTAAATGTGTTTCCATGTCATCAATCTGTGCTTTTGCATCATCTAGTTTCTTCTTAGATTCATCTAATTGAGGTTTTGCAGAAGCGACTTTTTCTTTAGCCTGATCAAGCTGTTTCTTGATTGTTGAAGACTGGCTCTTCATTTGTGCCATCTGACCTGCTGAAGCATTGAGTTTTTCATAACCAGCAACTGCCTGAGAAATACCAGCTAATTGAGCCTGAAACTTTGTTTTTGCGTCACCTTCAGGTAATGCATTATATTGTGCTGTTAAAGTGTTCTGCATTTCTTTGGCTTTTTCATATGAACCAAACTGAGTGTTTAATGTATTTAGTGCACTATCATATTGCTTAATTGCAGTCTGCATCTGTTCATACTGCTTCACACCCTGATTGTATTTAGCCATGCCAGCATTATACTGTTCTAAACCTTTATTATAGCCATCTAAGCCTTTTTGATAGCCTTCCTTAGCAGAATTAATAGCTGAATCAATCTTTGTCTCAAATGACTTATACTGCTTTGTACCAGGTTTCATTTTATTCATAGAATAAACAATCAACATAGGCTTAGTTAATACTTTATTGAGTTTTTCTTCATCTACATCTTTCTTTAAGATATATAAAGTCTGATTCTTTGCTTTTTTGAATGTCTTATAATAAGACTTGTCCACATCCTTTGCAGGAGTTTTCTTATACGCATTTTCTAATACTTTTTGATCTTTTGAAGAGACAAATAATAATAAATGATTATAAGTTTCTTCACTTAATACAGGAGATATAGCTGAATCGAAACCTCCTGCCTGAATACCGCTAGATACGATATCAGACATATAATCAGGAAGTGTTAATTCAGTATAGGCCTGTCCAAATATACAAACGATGGCTAATACAAACAATAACCAATATTTCTTAAAATATTTCTTAAGTTTAAGCATCGTCTTCCTCCTTTAATTCATCTTCCATATTCTTAATAATCATATCAATCATATGTAATACGGCATCATGATCTTCTTTTGTGAGTCCTCTGCTGCATACTTCTTCCATATGTCTCATCTTATCCTTACAGATTTCTAAATACTCTTCACCCAATTTACTTAAACGCACTGTAGAATGACGTTTATCTTGAGGATTCTGTTCACGAATAATATAGCCTGCTTCTTCTAGACGCTTGATTCTTACTGAAAGTGTTGCATCAGAAATATGAAGATATTGTGCCACTTCTTTTTGAGAATGACCATGTTCTTTAATCACAAATAACAAGCGTGATTGATCACCTGTTAAAGGCATATCCTTAAAGTTACGCATCATATACTTTCCTACTACTTTTCTAAGTACTGCGACCTTATCTATCATCACTTTGACATTCTCTTGCATGTCCGTTGTACACCTCCTTACTATTAGTTAGTATGCTAAATATTATAGTTAGGGTGCTAACTATTGTCAATAAAAAAAGAGTAGTATTTTTTACTACTCTCTAATCTGGCCATTTCCTTCAATTTTGTATTGGTAAGAACACATTTCTTTTAAACCCAGTGGACCTCTGGCATGAAGTTTCTGTGTACTGATTCCAAGTTCTGCCCCAAAACCAAATTCTCCACCATCTGAGAATCTTGTAGAAGCATTATGATACACACAGGCACTATCTAAGCTATTCATAAATAATACAGCTGTTTCATTATTTTCAGTAATAATGGATTCTGAATGTTTTGTAGAATATGTATAAATATGATTGATTGCTTCTTCTACTGAGTCAACAACTCTAATATTCACAATATAATCATCATATTCTGTTGCATAACTGTCATCAGTGACATGTTCACAGTGAATGATCTGACATGCTACATCATCCCCTTTGATTTCTACTTTTTCAAAGGCTTTTTTTAGTTCAGGTAAGAACTTGTCTGCAACATCCTTATGTACAAGTATTGTTTCTATCGCATTACATACTGAAGGTCTTTGAATCTTTGCATTGACTGCAATAGTTAATGCTTTATTAAGGTCTGCATCCTTATCAACATATAGATGGCAGATACCAGCGCCTGTTTCAATAACAGGTACTGTTGCATTCTTAACAACAAACTGAATGAGTCCAGCACCACCTCTAGGTACAATAACATCTACATATTCATTGGCATGGATGAGTTCTCCTACGATGGCGTGATCTAGTTCTGTAATCAGTTCAATCGCACCTTCTGGTAAGATGTCTTTAGTGGCATCCTTCATGATTTCTACTAATTTCTTATTTGTATGAATGGCTTCTTTACCACCTCTTAAAACACATGCATTGCCTGATTTTAAGCAAAGAGAGGCAATATCTACAGTGACATTAGGACGGGCTTCATAGATAATTCCAAAGACACCAATAGGCACTCTCACTTTAGAAATTTCTAGACCATTTGGTCTTGTCCAGGATTCCATCACTTCACCAATAGGATCAGGTAATATAGCCACTTTCTTGACTCCATCACTTACTCCTACAATACGTTCATGAGTAAATAAGAGTCTATCCTGCATTGCTTTAGTCATATTGACTTCCTGTGCATGTTTCATATCTTTTTTATTGGCTTCTAATATTTCTTCACTATGTGCAATTAATGCGTCAGCAATTTTATCTAGTGCCTGATTCTTTGTGCAAGTAGGCATATTCTTTAAAAGACGTGCAGCAACTTTAGCACGCTTTAATTGTGTTTCTAATAATGTATTCATTATCTTTCCTCCAATACAACCATGTTATTCGCATGTACTACTTCATCATAGTCATGACGATGTAATACTTCGTCTATTTCAGAAGACTGGTGTCCTTTAATAAGTCTGATTTCATCACTGGCATAATTGACAACACCCTTCGCAATTGTATTTAACTCTTCATCCTTGATATCAACAACCTGTCCTTCTAGGAATCTACCTTCTACATCTTTAATACCTGTAGGTAAAAGACTGACATGTTTATCAACAATCGCTTTTCTACATCCTGCATCAACTATAATTGTTCCTCTTGGTTTAGTACGATAGGCAATCCAATGTCTTCTAGCATTCATATTTGTGCCAGAAGCACCATTGAACCAAGTCCCTTCATTATCTAAAGCATTTAATATACTGTTTTCTTTCTGTCCATTCACAATACACATATGACTACCTAATGCATTGACCATTTGAGCTGCTTTTAGTTTAGTCGCCATGCCACCTGTACCTAAACCACTGACTGCATCTCCTGCATAGCTTAAAATAGTATCATCAATCTTATCTACATAGTGGATAAGCACAGCATCAGGATCAGTATGAGGATTGCCTGTATAAAGACCATCAATATCACTGACAAGAATTAATAATTGTGCCTCTACTAGAGGAACAATAAGTGAAGCCAATGTATCATTGTCTCCTACCTTGATTTCATCTACTGCCAAAGCATCATTTTCATTAATAATAGGAACAACACCATAATTGAGTAATGCATTAATTGTATGGTTTAAGTTCATTAAACGATGACGATCATCAAAGTCATCATGGTTTAATAAGATCTGAGAACATTTCATATTAAAGACCTGGAATATTTCTTCATAGATTTCCATTAGTCTTGCCTGCCCAATCGCAGCTAATGCCTGTTTTTCCGGTAGTGTTTTCGGTTTACTGTCTAGTCCTAATGCGTCCATACCCGCTGCGATGGCTCCTGAAGAGACTAGAACAACAATATAACCTTCTCTTTTAAGTTTGGCAATCTGCCATGTTAACATCAATATTTTTTCTTTATTGATTTTTCCATCTTTGTCACAAAGTGAGCTTGAGCCTACCTTAATGACAATTTTCTTTACTTCTTCTATTCTACGTTTCATCGAAAACACTCCTTTATTGTTTAGTCTATTATAGAGGGTAAAACACTTTAAAAGCAAACAAAAACATACTGATTTTTGTCTTTTTACAAAAAAAGACTCCCAGCAAAGGGAGTCAAATGTATTAGTGGCTTAAAGTTTTATTTTCTACTTCTGTATTTAATAATTCTACGAATTCTTCAAAAGTTACTGTAGTCTGTTTCTTTTCACCATGTTTACGATAAGTCACAGTACCATTATCTCTTTCGTTATCACCAAGTACTAACTGATAAGGGATCTTCTTTAACTGTGCTTCTCTGATACGATAACCAAGCTTTTCATCTCTATTATCGTTATTTACTCTGAAGTGTGCTTTTCTTAACTTAGCCACAACTTCTTTTGCGTATTCATCATGATATTCAAGTTTAACTGGAATAACCTGAACCTGAGTAGGTGCTAACCATAGAGGAAGATTACCTTTTGTTTCTTCTAATAAGAAGGCAACGAAACGGTCTAATGAACCTAAGATTGCTCTATGAATAACAACTGGTCTTACCTTATCACCATTTTCATCAACATAAGTTAATTCGAATCTTTCTGGTAACTGGTAGTCTAACTGGATTGTAGATAAAGTAACATCATGTCCTAATGCACTCTTTACCTGTACGTCAAGTTTAGGACCATAGAATGCTGCTTCGCCTTCTGCTTCATAGAATTCTACATTCATTTCTTTTAATACTTCACGTAATTCGTTTTCACTCTTTTCCCATAATTCATCATTACCGAAATACTTTTCTTTGTTGTTCTTATCTCTTAATGATAAACGGAATGAGTAATCTTTGAAACCAAAGTCCTTATACACATCTAAGATTAAGTGTGCTACATTCTTGAATTCCTGAGCAATCTGGTCTGGACGACAGAAGATATGTGAATCGTTCTGTGTAAATGCTCTTGCACGTTCAATACCAGTTAAAGCACCACTTGCTTCAAAACGGAAATCGTTCGCAATTTCCGCAATTCTAACTGGAAGATCACGATATGAATGTAATGTAGATTTATACATAACCATATGGTGTGGACAGTTCATAGGTCTTAATACATATGCTTCATCATCTAATTCCATAGCTGGGAACATATCATCTTTATAATGAGCCCAATGTCCAGATTTCTTGTATAACTTAACGTTACCAAGAGAAGGTGTCATAACATGTTCATAACCTAATTCTAATTCTTTGTTCATGATGTAATCAGATAATAAACGTCTGACAGTGAAACCATTTGGTAACCACATTGGTAAACCTTTACCTACGATATCTGCAAACATGAAGATACCTAATTCTTTACCAAGTCTTCTGTGATCTCTTTCCTTTGCTTCTTCTAATAACTGAAGATGTGCTTCTAATTCTTCTTTAGTTGGGAAACATACACCATAAATTCTCTGAAGAACCTTGTTGTTCTTATCACCTTTCCAGTATGCACCAGAATGTTTGATTAACTTGAAGTTCTTACATAGTTTAACTGTTTCTACATGTGGACCACGACATAAGTCAGTGAAATCACCCTGTGAATAAGTAGTGATTGTACCATCTTCTAAACCATTGATTAAGTCTAGCTTATATTCATCATCCTTGAATTCTTCTAAAGCTTCTTCTTTAGAGACTTCATGTCTAACGATTCTCTTACCATCTTTACAGATTTTCTTCATTTCTTTTTCAATCTTAGGTAAGTCATCATCAGAAATAGTCTGATCACCTAAATCGATATCATAATAGAATCCTTCTTCTACTACTGGACCTACCCAGAATTTAGCCTGTGGGTAAAGATGTTTAACTGCCTGTGCTAATACATGTGCACATGAATGATTTAAAGTATTTAAATCTTTGTCATTTAAAAAATCGCTCATATTCTCCTCCTATAAATAAAAAGAGACCTCATCAAAGGACGAAGTCTCGTGTTACCACCTTTATTCGTTATGCAATGCATAACCTCTCATCTCTTAACGCGAGTTACGGAATCTCTTTCGAGTTCAGCATCACAGGGAGTACCTTTAAGTAAATATCATGGAAGTTTCCACCATTTCTTCCTCTCTAGTAAGCTTTTATCTTAAAGACATATCCTGTTTCGTAGCTTGTGCCTTTATTGTACACCACTTCAGTTAATTGTCAATAAAGAAAAAAAGGAATAGGTCACCCTATTCCTAATTATCAAAAATTATTTGATTGTAACGATTTCTAAGTAACTTGTTAAACCAGAAACACCTGGAGTACCACCAGTTACGATTACCTGTTCACCAGCTGAAATTCCGTTTTCCTTAGCGATAACCATTGCAAGATCCATTAAACCTTCTCTTGATTTCATAGATTTGCAAAGTACAGGCTTAACACCCCAGTTAAGAGCTAATTTCTTAACTGTATCATCAGATGGAGTTGGAGCGATGATTGGGCAATGTGGTCTATAACGTGACATACGCTTAGCAGTAGCACCTGTTTCAGTGAATGCGATGATAGCTGAAACGTTGAAGTTAGCAGCAATTTCAGCAACTGACATACAGATAGCTTCTGAAGAGTTAGAGTTATCAGCAGTTCTGATAGCTCTTCTTAAGATTGAAGCATAGTCTAAGCTTTCTTCGATCTTATGAGCAATCTTGTTCATAGTTAATACTGCTTCTTCAGGATATTTACCCTGAGCAGATTCACCAGATAACATGATAGCATCAGTACCATCATAGATAGCGTTAGCTACGTCAGATACTTCAGCTCTTGTTGGTCTTGGGTTTTCCTGCATAGATTCAAGCATCTGAGTTGCAGTAATAACGATCTTACCAGCAGCATTACATTTCTTGATGATTGACTTCTGGATTAGAGGTACATCTTCAGCAGGTACTTCTACACCTAAGTCACCACGAGCAACCATGATACCATCAGCTACTTCGATGATTTCGTCGATGTTTTCAACACCTTCAACACATTCGATCTTTGGTAATACTTTGATATCTGGCTTACCGTTTTCAGCAATTAATTTCTTAATATCTAATACATCCTGTTTTCTTCTTACGAATGAAGCAGCGATGAAGTTTACATCCTGTTTGCAACCGAAGATTAAGTCGTTCTTATCTTTTTCTGATAAGAATTCGAACTGTAACTTAGTACCAGGAACGTTGATACCACGAGTGTTCTTAACTCTACCATCGTTAGCAGCTACACAATAGATATCCTTACCTTCAACGTGGTCAACTAATAATGCAACCTGACCATCGTTAACTAAGATATAAGCACCAGGCTTAACATCCTTGTATAATTCCTTATAAGAAATTGTGAAACGATCTGAAGAACCAACAATTTCTTCTGGAGTGATTACTGAAACCTGACCTTTCTTGAATTCAGTGAATCCACCTTCGAAAGCACCAGTACGGATTTCAGGACCTTTAGTATCAAGCATGATAGCTACATCAGTACCTAATTCCTTGTTTACTTCTCTTAAAGTATCCATCTTTCCAGCATGTTCTTCATAGTCACCATGTGAGAAGTTACAACGCATTACGTTCATACCAGCTTTAATAAGCTTCTTTAACATTTCTTTATCCTGTGAAGCAGGACCAATAGTACAAACAATTTTTGTTTTTTTCATTTTTTCTTTAACCATTTTAGACTCCTTAATCAACCAAATAAATTTACACTCCGTTATATATATTTAACAAATCCACCAAGAAATTAACGTAACTTCTTAGCGTCTTCGTAAATACCAGCATCAGCTACATGCTTATGACTTAATACTTCTGTGATAGGGAAAGCAGTAATCTGACCATGTACTTCACCTACGCAAAGTCCACCTTTACCTTCTTCAAGAAGTTCTACAGCCTTAACACCCATACGGCTAGCTAAGACACGGTCTCTTGCAGTTGGTCTACCACCACGCTGTAAATGACCTAAGACATTTGCACGAGTTTCGAAACCTGTTGCAGCTTCGACTTTCTTTGCAAGTTCATTGACATCAGTGATATGTTCAGTAATAACCACGATTGCATGGTCCTTATCAGATGCCTTTGACTGTTTTAATCTTTCGATGATCTTATCTTCATCATAACCAGTATCAGAAGTGATTACTAGTTCAGCACCAGCTGCGATACCTGCATTAATCGCAAGGTCACCACATCTTCTACCCATAACTTCAAGGATAGTACATCTCTGATGTGAAGAAGAAGTATCTCTTAATCTGTCTAATGCTTCAACAATTGTATTTAATGCAGTATCAAATCCAATTGTGAAATCAGTATCAGGAATATCATTGTCAATTGTTCCTGGAAGACCAATACAATTAACTCCCATTTCTGTAAGTTTTAAAGCACCATTGTATGAGCCGTCACCACCGATGACTACTAATGCTTCCATACCTACTTTTTTCATCTGTTCGATTGCTTCTTTTCTGATTTCAGGATCTTTGAATTCAGGGAAACGAGCAGATTTTAAAATAGTACCACCATTATTGATGATGTTACGAGTACTATGACGATCGAATTTCATGAACTTACCTTCATGAAGACCTTTATAGCCAAGTCTAACGCCATAAACTTCGATACCCTTGTTAAGACAAGTTCTAGCTACTGCACGAATTGCAGCGTTCATTCCAGGAGCATCTCCCCCAGAAGTTAAAACACCAATACACTTAACCATTTTTTTCTCCTCTCAACTTATGCATTATATTTAATAACCATTCTAGCATAATTGTTCGTTCCTTACCATCAACAATTCTATTCCAATCAATTTTTTTAGTCAATAATTATTTCACAACATAGCGCTTTCATTTTAGAAACAATATTCTTTGCACGTAGCTGTTCACGTTTATCATTATATTTATTCGTGTAAATCGTTTCCAAGTCTTCAAAACCATATGCAGAAGTCATGAAAGTAGGTAATTCATTTAAGATACGATAGTCTAAAATCATCGCAAGAACTTCATCTCTAGACCAGTTAGTAACATTTTCTTCACCTACACTATCTAAGAGTAAATAAGGAATGTTTTTTACTAGATCCACTAAAGATGTATCTTCGTTTGAATTAAAGCTTGCTTTGACATCTGCCATAAGTGTAGGTACATGACATAAGCCTACTTCATAGCCACGTCTAGCTAATTCATTCATCATACCTGCCATGATTCTTGTACGATTTGGTCCGCCACATACTAAGAAGCCTTTTGTTTGTGGTCGATTGACATATTCAATCAATTGCTTAGTTAAAATCATCATACTTGCATCTTTTTTATTCATTGCTTCAGCTGCCATATCTTTCAAGCTAATAAGTGCAAGTCTTGTAGACATATTGTTGTAATGAAAGCGAGAAAGAAGCTGATCATTTTCATGCTTTTCAAGACCATATTGACAGCTTTTAACATCACGATGGACGTAAGTTTCATAGCTTAAAGTAATCTGCTGTCCTTTATTCATCTTAGGGCATTCATTGATACCATGGCAATGTAAACAAGGTTCATGATCATCTACATAGGCAAGTAAATCTACCCAAGCATCTTCTAGAGCCTTTTTAGTTAAATGATTCTTTTCTACGAATTCTCTAATATCCTGTCTTTTGATTAATTCCTGCAAGCTTTGATTTCTTGTATTTTCTAATTCTTTATCAAAAGAAAGAATCTGTCCTGCTTTTATCATCATAGATCACCTCCTAGACCTTCCATTAATCGTCTTAATTCTTCTTGATCCTGCGCACTGACTTCTACAGGTTTATTTTCTTTTTTCTTTGTAGTCTTCTTGATTGGTTTTTGAGTTTTCGTATTATGAACCTCCTGATACGCATCACGAGCTGTCTTTAACCCTTTTCTCACCCATGAAGCACCAATTGTTTCACAATAGTTCTTGTCTAGTCGTCCATTACTTCTACCTAAAACATATTCTATCAACATATTAGTGACTGCAGGAGTAAGTCCCATAGCCATCAATGATTCCGCAATATTGAGATCATGAAGAGCTGGTTCTTTTCCTCCCTGCTTATTCTTTAATAGCTGATAAGGTGAGATTGTCTCTAGATATCTAAAGTGCTTGTTTAAGTTATCATCATCAGTTTGTGGTGAAACATGCTGAATGGGCTGAGTGTGATAGACCTCTTTAAGTGAACTTGCTGAATCAGCACTATAGTAACGTTTAGCCTGTTCTACTAAAGCTTTACGATTAAACTTACCTTCCACAATCGCATCCTTAACCATTAAAGCAAGAGATAATTGATCTATCGCATAAAGAGTCGCAATCTGCTTAATTGTATCTTCATTACGATTCACTATTTTCATAGGAACCTGATAATCCTTCAATGTTTCATAGAAGAGAGTGAGATCATAATTAATAATTGGACGTTCACTTTCTTCTTCTTGATATCCTGATTCATGTTTCAATGGTTTGTTTTGTGATAAATCAATCGTAAAGACATCTTCAAAGCGTGATGTGACTTCCTCATATTCAGTGAGCTTTTCTAGTCCTGAACGGAAGTAATTCTTTGTTTTAGTATATTCTTCTACACCGATTGTCTTCTGTAATAAACCTGCAAGTATCTGGTTTCTAAAGAAGGCATTGACAGAAAGTGGTGTCATTAAGTGAAAGACATAGACTCCCTGCCCTTCTGATTCTTTATAGTAGGATTTAAGCAGGCTTAAACCTTCTAATGTCTTTCTTGCCTGGTCTAATTCTTCCAAGTCTAGATTTAAAGCCATAGTCAAGCGACTGATTGCACAAGGCTGATGGAAATGACGCATACGCATGGATTCTACATTCAAATACATATAAAGACTATAAGCCTGTGTTTTAAGTAATGGGGCATACAAATAAGTGAGAATATCACAATCATTAAGACTTAATGGTAATGAACGTTCACTTAAATAAACATCTGTCGCATATAACATCTTATTCCACCTTCTTTAATACTCTTAGTATTTCTTTTTCTAAATCATAATAGTTTGTATTGTTTCTAATGATATAGTCTGCACGTTGTTCTTTGTCTTCTAAAGACATCTGATTTCTAATACGGTCTAATGCCTGCGTACGTGTACAATGGTCACGGGATAAGACTCTTTGAATCTGTGTTTCTTTGTCACAACTGACCACTATTGTAGAGTCACATAAATCATCCCAGCCTGCCTCAAAGAGTAATGGTACATCAATAAAGACAATGTTGTTTTTAGATTGTTTAATTTTTTGTACAATAACACTTCTAATATAGGGATGTAAGATGCCTTCTAGATAGTTCTTTTCATTCGGATTATTAAAGATGATATCTGCAAGTTTTTGTCTATTGATAATGCCATCAGTAAGTACAGGAAAATGTTCAATGACCTGTTTAAAAGCCTCTGTACCTGGTTCTAAGGCATGACGTGAGATATCATCTGCATCAATGACTTCATAACCATGAGTGATCAAATAATAACTGACAGTACTTTTACCACTCGCAATACCACCAGTGAGTCCTATGACCTGCATATTGTTTCTCCAATACGTTCCATAAGTTCAATACAATCAATACTATCTTGATGACTCATACGATTACTTTCTACCTTAATATACGCAATAGCTTCATGACAGGCTTCTATTTCAGTATGGAAATCATCAATATCATAAGGGATTTCTCCTGTAAAAGATTCACCATTAAATGAAATAACTGCTTTTGTAGGACGATAGAATGGATCTAGTATGATAGTTCCTTTAGTACCTGTAATAGTCATATCTTTTCTTACTGGTCCATCAAGTGACGCTTCCATAAAAGCTTTGACACCATTTTCAAATTCTAGAGTAATCGAATCATGAACATCTACACCATGTTCTACTTTCACATCATTAGAAATAGAAACAACAGGACTCTTCACAAAATCTAAGACAGTCGCAATATTATAAATACCTGTATCATATAATGCACCACCTTGTTTTGGATCATAAATATAAGAATGTTCATCATAAGGTACAATGGATTGGAAATGGTTTTCTATAGAAACAATATCTCCAATAATACCTTTTTCTATTTCTTTATGTACTTGATTGATCATTGGAATAAATCTAGATTTCATGGCTTCCATAAAGAAGACATGATTCTTTTCTGAATATTCACAGAGTGTTCTTATTTCTTTGCTTGTTAAGGTAGCTGGTTTTTCTACTAAAACAGCTTTATGATGTTTCATTGCTTCTAATGCATACTTGTAATGAGAGGCATGTGGCAATGCGATATAGACAATGTCTACATTCTCATCTTCTAGTAACTTCATATAATCGTCATAGAGTTTTTCTGGATGATAGAGTTCTTTAAATTGTTGTCTTTTTTCTGGATTATGAGAAGCCCCTGCATAAAAGCATGCTTCATCAAAATGAGAGAGACTCTCACAGAATCTCTGGGCAATTCTTCCTAATCCTATGACACCCCAATTCAACATATTTAATACCTCCGTTTCTGACAGTGAGGACAATAATATGTTCCTCTTCCTGTAATTGTGATTTTCTTTATAGGTCCCTTGCATTTTGAACATGTTGTTTGTGCATGAACAGATAAAGTAACCTGAAATAAGCCATGGATACCATTGGCATCAAATGAATGGATGGTTGTCCCACCCTGGGCAATGGCTTCCTTTAAAATAGTACTGGATACTTCTATTAATTCTAAAATACGTTTCTTTGAAAGTCTATCTCCTCTTGTACGAGGATCCATACCCATTCTAAAACATATTTCATTCGCATAGATATTTCCTATACCAGTAAAAATAGATTGGTCTAGTAATAATTGTTTAATAGGTAAATGACTTTGATGAATACGTGGATAGATATAGTCAAATGTCGCTTCCATCGGTTCCTGTCCTAAACGACTCAGTGGTGGTATTTCATGATAGTGTTCTTTGTCTACTAACTGCATACGGCCAAACTTTCTTGTATCGTTATAACGAAGATCTGTGCCATCTGTCATATGAAAGATAATATGATCATGTTTATCATAAGGTTCATCTTTCATTTTTATATTATATTTCCCTTCCATTCTTAGATGAGAAATAAATGCATCATGATCTAAAATAAAGATCAAATATTTACCATATCTGTCTATATCACAAATAGATTGATGAATGAGTGTAGAGACAAATGTCTCTACATCTCCATCAATAATACGTGGATAGCGTACTTCTATAGAGTCTATTGTTTTATGAAGTACAAAGTTCTTTAAGGTTCTTCGTACTGTTTCTACTTCTGGTAATTCAGGCATTATTTTAATTCACACCAATTCTTGGCATAGTTGCCTTCTACAATAAGAGGGACATCCATCTTAATGCAGTGTTCCATCTTCTCTTTGACTAAAGACATAACTTCTTCTAATTCATCTTCAAATACATCAAAAATCAGTTCATCGTGTACCTGTAAGATCATCTGTGATTTAAGATTCTTTTCTTTAAGGGCTTTATCCACTTCAATCATCGCAAGTTTCAAAATATCCGCACCTGTTCCCTGGATTGGTGTATTCATTGCATATCTTTGCGCCTGCTGGCGTACCATGAAGTTCTTATCATTGATTGTAGGAATATATCTTTTTCTATTAAGTAGTGTAGAGACATAACCCTGTTTCTTACATGTTTCTACAACTTCATCCATATATGTTTTTACTTCTGGATATGTTTCAAAATATTTATTAATAAAGTCTCTTGCTTCAGAAATAGACATACCAATATCTTTAGACAGTCTAAATTCACTCATACCATAAATAATACCAAAGTTAACGGCTTTTGCCTGTGAACGCATTTGTGGAGTAACTTCTTCATCCTTTACGCCAAATACTAAAGCTGCAGTATGTCTATGGATATCTTTGCCTTGATTAAAGGCATCAATCAAATTAGTGACATGAGCCATATGTGCAAGTATTCTTAATTCAATCTGTGAATAGTCAAAAGATACAAGATAGCCATTATGTGATACAAAGGCTTTTCTAATGAGTTTTCCTTCTTCACTTCTAACTGGAATATTCTGTAAATTTGGATCTACAGAAGAGAGACGTCCTGTATGAGTAAGAGTCTGTTTATAGATTGTATGAATCTTGTTGTCTGGGAATACCTGCTCCTGTAGTCCTTTTAAGTATGTAGAAGAAAGTTTAGTCAACATTCTATATTCTAGTACTAATGGAACAACGGGATGGGCATCAATAATTTTTTCTAAGACATCCTGACTTGTAGAATAACCAGTCTTTGTTTTCTTGCCACCCTTTAATCCTAGATCTTCAAATAAGACCTGACCTAATTGTTTAGGTGAAGAAATATTGAATGTAGTACCTGAGATACGATAGATATCGTTGGCTAGTTTTTCAATTGTTTCATCAAAAGCTGTATCCATTTCCTTTAATACATCTAAATCTATTTCAGTACCTGCAAATTCCATTTCTCCTAAGATTCGTGTGACAGGAAGTTCAATGTTTTCATATAGTTCATACTGATTTTTATCTTTTAATTCTTTAGTGACAACATCTTTAAGTTCATAGATGGCTTTGGCTTTAGAGACAATATGACTCGCTAAGATGTCATCTTCTGGAATATGCTTCTTTGCACCTTTTCCAAATACTTCTTCATCATATTGCACACCTTCATAATCAAAATGTGTACAAACATATTTGAGTTCTTCTTTAATAGCTGGTTCTAAGACATAAGAAGCAAGTGATAAGTCAAATGTATAACCATTGATTTCTATTCCATTCCATCTAGAACCAATGACTGCACTCTTGATATCATAGCCATACTTTTTCTTATTTTCATCCTTTAAGTAAGCTAAGAATGATTCATCCTTTAATGCATTTTCATAAGAGATAAAATAAGCCTGTTCATCATTATAAATACCATATCCTAGAATAATAGAACGATGATAGTTTGTATCATAGATAGAAGGATAAACAGCACTGTCCTTTGTGATTTCAGGCATATGATCTACTATTTCTAGTTTCAATTCCTTTTTAGGTGCTGCTTCAGTCGTCATAGATTTAATCAAAGAATTCATATCATATTTTTCATAGAATGACTTGAGTGTTTCATAGTCATAACCCTGATATGTAGCTTTTTCTAAATCTACATCTATTGGTATATCTCTTAGTATTGTGGCTACTTTTTTACTCATCAAGGCATCTTCCATACCTGCTCTGATTTTTTCACCCATCTTACCTTTGATTTCATCCTGATGTTCCTGTAATCCTTCAATAGTGCCATATTGATGTAATAGTTTTAAGGCAGTCTTTTCACCTACACCTTTAATACCTGGGATATTATCAGAACTATCACCCATGAGTCCTAAGAAATCTCTAAACTGATCTGGCTTTAAACCATATTTATCAAGTAAAGTCTGTTCATTATAAATATCAAGTTCAGTGACACCTTTAACGGTACGATAGATTGTCGTTTGAGGTGAAATCAACTGATTGGCATCCTTATCTCCTGTATAAACAGATACTTTTAAGTTATTCTTTTCACCAAAGTCTACAAGTGTACCAATGATATCATCCCCTTCATAGCCTTCTACTTCATACCAAGTGATGTTATGAGCAGTTAGGTATTCTCTTGCAAGCGCAAATTGAGGAACAAGTTCCTGTGGTGTTTCTTTTCGTGTAGCTTTATATGTATCTAATAGTTCATTACGGAATGTTTTTGTACCATAGTCAAAAGCGACAATGACATATTTAGGATTGGTACTGATGATCTTCTCCACCATACGTGCAAAGCCATAGACACCATTAGTGGGAATACCATTACGATTGACCATATAGTTACCTGTATAGCTAGTAGCATAGAATGCCTTAAACAGTAATGAGTTCCCATCTATTAATATTAATTCTTCCATTTTATAACTCCTTTACTTGATTAATAATAAGAGATAAGCGATCACGGTATTGAACACGGACATTCATTTCCACAGTCTTACCTCTTTCTAATATATTCTTATAACGTTCATATTGGTTAGAGAAACAGACAAATTCTACCTGTCCTGTTTCATCCTGTCCTTCAATAAAAGCCATTTCTCTTCCTTTCTTATCTACAATAGCACGTACTGAACTAATAGAACATACAACTGGTATTGTACGATCCATATAGTTTTCTACATCTACGAGATTAACTAAAGGATGTTTGATCTTCTGTTTTACATAGACAATAGGATGTGTAGATATATAAAGTCCGAGTACTTCTTTTTCTCTTTCTAAACGTTCAAATTTATTTTCTCTTACTTCTTCAAAGATTGGTTTTTCATCAACCCCTAATTGTATATACTCCATCATGAGTGAAATATTCTTACGTAAATAGGCACGATTTTTATTAAATTCATCAAAAGCCCCTGCATCTATTAAACTTTCTAACATCTTAGATGAAAGAGAAGGTATACGAGCTAAGAAATCATACATATCTTTAAAGAGACCTTTTTCTCTTTCTTTAAGTATCATCTTATAACCTGCAGAACCTACATTCTTAATAGAGACTAAAGAATAACGAATACCACCTTCTTCTACCATAAAGCGTGAATAAGAGTAATTGATAGAAGGTGGGAGAATCTTAACTCCATAGCGTTTAGATTCTTCAATTGTACGCATCTTACTAGAAGCAGAACCTGATTCATTGGAAAGAATGGCTGCAAAGAAATAGAGTGGATAATTAGCCTTTAAGTAAGCTAATTGATAAGCCACATACCCATAAGCAACAGAATGACTCTTATTAAATCCATAGTTCGCAAACTTTTCTATCATCTGATAAAGCCTTGTGGCAACATCTTCTTTAAAGCCTTTTTTAATAGCCCCTTGAATAAATTCTTCCTTCATACCTGCCATCATGCTTTCATCTTTGCTAGACACAGCTTTTCTTAATATATCTGCACGACCTAAAGAGAATCCAGCAATAACCTGGGCAATCTGCATAATCTGTTCCTGATAGATCATAATACCATAGGTAGATTTCAAAATAGGTTCTAGTTCTTTAAGCAAGTAAGTAATATTGTTTTTATTCTTTCTACCCTCTAGATAAAGGGGAATATTTTCCATTGGACCTGGTCTATATAAGGCAATGGCTGCAACGATATCATCAAAGCATTCAGGTTTCATCTTCATAAGTAATGAGCGCATACCACTTGATTCTAATTGGAAGACACCTGTTGTATCTCCACGAGAAATAAGATGATAAGTACGTGCATCATTAAGAGGTATTGTGTTAATAGAGAATGTTTTTCCTAATTTTCTTTCAATATCCTTCATAATATAGTCTATCATAGTGAGGTTCTTTAAGCCTAAGAAGTCCATCTTAAGGAGTCCTGTTTTTTCAATATAATCCTTAGAGTACTGACTCATGATCATATCACTAGGACCAATAACTAAAGGAACTACATCTCTTAATGGTTCATAGGATAAGACAACACCAGCTGCATGCATAGTAATATTACGTGGTAAATATTCTACTAAGCTCATAGGCGCAATAAGACGTGAAAGAACTGGATCTTTTTGAATCATATCCTGAAATGAAGCACTTGTAGAATAGACTTCAGTAATACTTTTACGATGTTTAGGGGCAGTAGGAACCATCTTCGCAATCATTTCTAGTCTTGGTAAGGGGATTCCCATCACTTTTCCTATATCTTTTATCGCAACACGAGGACCATAGGTAGAAAAAGCGACAATCTGAGCCACATGATCATGTCCATATTTATCGCATACATATTGAATGACTTCATCACGACGGTCATCCTGGAAGTCTACATCAATATCTGGCATGGATACTCTTTCTGGATTTAAGAAACGTTCAAAGAGCAGATCATATTTTAATGGATCAATATTTGTGATACCTAAACAATAGGCAACAAGTGAACCTGCGGCAGATCCTCTTCCAGGTCCAACGAGTATACCATGTTTTTTTGCATATTGTACATAATCAAATACAATTAAGAAATAATCATCATACCCCATTGTATGAATAGTTTTTAATTCATAGAGTAAACGATCTTTATAGTCATCTGTGATAGGCTGATTTTTAAAGCGTTGTTTAAGTCCTTTAATACATAAATGTCTTAAATATGCCCCACTATCACCTGTAGGTGTTTTGTAGTGAGGAAGACCGTTTTCTGTCTTTTGGATAGACCCATAACAGTTATCAATGATTTCTTCTGTGTTTTTAATAATATCAGGATAACGACTAAAGAGTTCTCTGATTTCTTTTTCTGATTTTAAGTAACGGTCAGTTGTAAGTGGTTCATGATTCTTATTCAAAACTTCTCCTTTTTTAGAAGCTTGTAATAAATCTAATGTGAAAGCATCATGAGAATGCAAGTAACGCACATCATTTCCCCAGATACAGGGAATATCTAAGAACTGAGCATATTTAATAAGTGTTTGGTTACGAAGTGAATGTCCTTTAATCCCATCTTCTACAATCATAATACGATAAGAGGCACCAAAAAGACTCTTCATAGTCTTCATAAAGCTCATGACTGGTCGTTCTGTTTGTGCATGTGTTAATAAATCTTCTTTACTTGTTGCTTCTTGTTCGATGAGTCTATCTTCATATTCATGAGAAACTATATAAAGATGATCACGATAGTTGGATAAAGCTTTCAATGTGATAGCTTTATTCTCATTGAGATTAATATCACTCACAATACGTACTAAATCTTTATAACCAACATCATCACGTGCATAAAGTAATAAATGTATTAAATCATCATTAAACATAATAGAGGCGTTCACACCTAGTATTGGTTTAATTGAAGCTTTTGTACATGCTTCATAGAATTCATAGGCCCCATACATGTTATTATCATCTGTTAAGGCAAGAGCCTGGATATGTTTTGATTTTGCGTTATCTATAAGAGATTGAATAAGTATTGTACTCTCCTGAAAGCTATAAGCACTTTTAATCTGTAAGTGTCCAAACATAGGATCCTCTCCTTCCTTGTTCACCCATTATACCAAATTATCCCTTCTATTTATAGTTTCATAAAAAAAAGAACATGCCTAAGCACGTTCTTCGAGTTCATCCATTTTAGTCTGTATTCTTGATTGTACAAGATTAGCTACTTCTACGCTGTTCATATCCTTATATTCTTCATAAGGAATTGGTGATAGATAATGAATACCACAATCAACTCTCTTAATAGAGTTACTGTCTAATACTTTAAAACAGTTATGCATGACACATGGAATAATTGGCACCTGTGCATCCATAGCTGGTTTAAATGAACCACCCTTGAATTCTAATAATTCATTTCCCTTTTTAGAACGTGTCCCTTCAGGGAAGATGACATAAGGAATCCCTTCAGACATTTCCTTTTTAACCTGTCTCATAAGCTTCATAGAGGCTCTTAAGTTTGTACGATCAATGGCAGGATATTCCATGAATTCAGCCACATCTCTTAAAAAGATAACATCTAATAGTTCTTTTTTAAAGACAATCTTGAAAGGGCGTTCAATACTGTCAAATAATGCAAGGATATCAAATAATCCCTGATGGTTTGGAGCTACAAAGAAACCATCTGTTTCAGGAAGATATTCTGTACCTGTAATAGTTAGATTAACACGTGCTCTTTTAGTTGCTTTCTTTAAAAGTCTTCTTGTCCAGTCAATTCGTTCATCAAAAGGAATCGTATCCTTATGCTTCTTGATATGTTTTAACTGGAAAATCAGTACTGGTAATTCAAAGAAGAAACGAAGCACAATTAATATAAGTCTTTTCATTTTTGATAGATTTCTAGTGTAAATGTCTCAAATGGCTTTTCTTCTACGAGACGATAGTTATATTCAGAAAAGTCAGGGAAATATGTTTCTCCTGTATAATCACCAGGAATACGTGATAAAAGAATTTGATCACAATATGGAAGCGCCTGTTTATATACAGAAGCACCACCAGAAATAAAGAGGTCTTCACCACGTTCTTTAAAAGCTTTAATAGTGCCTACTAAATCATCTACCACTTCTACTCTATCATCTTCAAAATTATGAGAAAGGACAATAGTATGACGTTTAGGTAATGGTTTACCTATTGCCTGGTAAGTTGTTTTCCCCATTAATAATGTATGATTGAGCGTTGTACTTCTAAAGTGTTTAAAGTCTTCACTATTGTGCCATGGCATCCCATTGTCTGTTCCCTTTTTCCCAATGAGATTATTTTGATCAGCTGCGACAATAATAGTAATCATACACTGACCTTACCTTTCAATGGACCATGAGACTGATAACCTTCTAGCTTGATATCTTCAATCTTGAAATCAAATAGATTATCAATGTCTTTATTTAATACAAGATGAGGAAGAGGAAGTGGTTCTCTTTCAATCTGTGTCTTGACTACATCAAAGTGATCCTTATAAATATGCGCATCACCAATAGTATGAATGAATTCTTTTGGTTCATAACCACATACTTGTGCAAGCATACATGTAAGTAAGGCATATGATGCAATATTAAATGGAACACCCAAGAATGTATCAGCACTTCTCTGGTATAACTGACAGCTTAAATATTTCTTATCACTAGATACATAAAACTGCATAAGTGTATGACATGGTGGTAAAGCCATCTCATCTACCTGACTAGGATTCCATGCAGAAATAATATGTCTTCTAGAGAATGGGTTATTCTTTAAAGAATCAATAAGCTTCATTAACTGGTCAGTGCCTTCATTATTGAAGTTACGCCACTGTGCACCATAAACTGGACCTAAATTACCATGTGTCTTCGCAAATTCATCATCATTTTTGATCTTTTCTACGAATTCTTCTAATGTTTCACCATTGAAGTCTTCACTCTTCTTAAAGTCTTCATAAGGCCATTCATTCCATATTTTCACATTACGGTCTACAAGATATTTAATATTTGTATCACCTTTGATAAACCATAATAGTTCTTCCGCAATAGGACGTAAATACATCTTCTTAGTAGTAAGAAGAGGAAATCCTTCACGTAAATCATAGCGTGTCTGATATCCAAATACAGAACATGTACCAGTCCCTGTGCGGTCAGGACGGTCTTCACCATGTTCTAGGATATAGCGACACATATCTAGATATTGTTTCAAATTTTATTCCTCCTTTTATGCATTTGACCTCATGATAACACAAATAATCATAAATGGGATATACAAATACTTCTTCTTTGTATAAAAAAGAAGAAGTATTTCTACTTCTTCATCTGTTCACGGTAGTTTTCCATCATACCCTTGAATATTTCAGCACTTGTAGGAGGGGTAAATGTCACTGCGTTCGCACCTGCTTCAATGACTTCTTTAATTGTGTCTTCTGTTGGTCCACCTGTCGCAATAATTGGGAAATCCTTATCAATAGCGCGTAGTGCCTTAACGATTTCTACTGTTTGTTTTCCACCAGATACATTAATGATTTTAGCACCACTATGTAACATACGTTCTTCTAAGTCTTCATCTAGTGATACTACAGTGAGGACAATAGGAATATCAACTAAACGTGATAATTCTCTGATCATTTCTGTATGTACGGGAGCATTGAGTACAACAGCTGCTGCACCATGTAATTCTGCATCTAAGGCAATCTTGAATACTCTTGCACCATTAGTAGTTCCTCCACCTACTCCTACAAAGACTGGTTGTCTTGCGACACCAATAATCGCATTGGTGATCTGAATAGTAGGCGTAAAAGGATAAACAGAGAGAATGGCATCCGCGTTATTATTCGCAATGAGTGCGACATCCGTACTAAATAGTAAGCTTTTTATACGTCTACCATTCACATTAATACCACTGGCTTTGTACATCACTTCTGGCACTTCTACAGTATGTTTTAATGTAGATTGGATTCTTGGGGTCATTTTAGGGGTTTTCATTAAATCATTCATACATCTCACTCCTTTGAGTATTATTATACTCAAGTTATAAAAACAGTATATGAACAAAAGAAAAAAACCAGCAATGCTGGTTTTAGATTAAGAATGCGAAATAAGCGATAAATAATAAGAATAGTACCCAAACCATCTTATTGATATCTTTAGCCTGACCTGTCGCAATCATGCTGATGACATAAACGATGAATCCTAATGCGATACCATTACTGATTGAATATCCAAGAATCATAAAGATGATAGTCACAAAACCACTTGCCGCAAAGATCAAGTTATCCCACTTGATATCCTTTAACTGTGACGCCATTAAGATACCAACGATAACTAAAGCTGGGGCAGTGACTGCATCAGTAATCATAGATAATACTGGATAGAAGAATACTGTTAATAAGAAACAGATACCTGTTGTACATGCAGTTAAACCAGTACGTCCACCTACGCCTACACCTGAAGTAGATTCTACGAAAGATGTCACTGTAGAAGTACCGATCATTGAACCAAATACAGTACCTACTGCATCTGCAAGTAATGCACGTTCAACATTCACTAATTCACCATTTTCATCAATAAGATCAGCTTTAGATGCAACAGCTACTAATGTACCGGCTGTATCAAAGAAATCTACGAATAATAATGAGAAAATTGCAACGATACACTGTGGATGAGTGAACATTTCGTTGAACCCTCTTGCAAAAGCACCTACTAAACTGAAATCAAAGTTCACTGATACAAGTTTAGTTGGTAACTGTGGCATTCCTTTTAGTCCAAAGAATGAACCAAATACAACACCCACTACTGCAGTAATGATTAAGCCATAAAATACGGCTGCAGGCTTATTCTTTACTAATAATACTAATGTGATGATGATACCAAATAAAGCAAGTAATACTGTTGGATTCTTAAAGTTTCCTAGTGATACAAATGTAGATTCACTTGCCACTACGATACCTGCATTCTTTAAACCTACGAATGCGACAAAGAAACCAATACCTGCACCAATCGCAAGTTTTAACTGTGCAGGAATCGCATTAATAATCATACGACGGATGTTTGTCACTGTAATGATGACAAAGATGATACCTGACACGAATACACAGGCAAGTGCGCCTTCAGGTGATAATCCCATCTGTCCTACAATTGTATAAGTGAATAATGCATTAACCCCCATTCCTGGCGCAAGAGAAACAGGGTAGTTTGCCATTAATCCCATAAAGATGCTTGCGGCACCTGCAGAGATTGCAGTTGCTAAAAAAACACCCTGATGACTCATGTGTGCCTGTCCTAGAATGGCAGGGTTGACTGCAAGAATATAGGCCATTGCTAAGAAAGTTGTAATACCAGCTAGTATTTCAGTCTTAACATTTGTCCCATGTTCTTTTAAGTGAAATAATTTTTCCATTGTTTTCTCCTCTCAAAACAAAGCCCCATTATAGTACATAATTACATTTTATGCAAATATAAAAAAAATCCCCTTATAATGGGGATTTATCGTATTTCTTCATGATATCTAGAATGGTATCTATGACTTTTTCAAGTGAACCATCATTTATAATATGATAGTCACATGAGGACATATATTTATCTCTACGTTCTTTATCTAAGGCATAGAGTTTATCTGGGCCATCCTTTAATAGAGGTCTGCCACTTGGATTGACATCCTTCACAATATCTTCAATTGGACGGTCAATATAGAAAACAACACCATTCTTCTTTAAATATCCAATATTTTCAGGTCTTTTAATCACTCCACCACCAGTAGAGATGATTTTACCTTCAAGTTCTGATACTTCCTGACAACATATTGTTTCATTGTTTCTGAAGTAGTCTTCAGAAATTTGAAACATATCAGGAATGGACATATTAAAGCGATTCACAAGATAATCATCAAGGTCAATCATTTCATGACCTGTTTTTTGTGAAAGAATTTTTCCAAACGTTGTTTTACCACTTCCCATAATTCCAATTAAAACGATATTTTTCATGATTCCTTCCTTTCATAGTTACCAATCATTCTGAATGTATTGGTATATGTTTTGATTTCCTGTAAAGCACGCTGAACATGATCTTGATTCAAGTTACCATCTACATCTAAATAGAAATAGTATTCCCATGGAGATAATGGGAGTGGTCTTGATTCAATGCGAGCCATGTTGATGTTGTGTTCTTTAACGACTCTCATGACTTCATAAAGAGCACCGACTTCATGATTGACTGTGAAGACCATGCTGATACGATTGGCAGATGGTCTGATTTCATATTGTCTTGCGATAATGATAAAGCGTGTATGATTGCTTTGATCATTTTGTATTGCCTTGGCAATAATATCAAGATTATAGAGTTTAGCTGCTTCACTAGAGGCAATGGCACCGATATGTCTATCCTGTGCTTCACTGATATACTTAGCAGCTGCAGCTGTATTGAGATACTCATGACCTTCAATATGATGTGCATTTAAGAATTCAGATGTTTGTTTTAAGCCTTGTATATGACTATAGACATCTTTGATATCTTCTAGAGTGGCTCCTTTGATACCAAGTAGATTCTGATCTATTGTGATAGATTGCTCACCTACAATATAAAAGCCATATTGAGTCAGTAAGTCATAGTTATCATTAATGGCACCTGTAGAAGAGTTTTCTAAAGGGAGTACACCATAGTCTATTTCACCTTTTTCTAATGCCTGATAGACATCTTCAAAATGAGGGTAGTTGATGCCTTCAATGTCTCCAAACCAGCTTTTCATAGCCTGATTAGAAAAAGATCCTGGAACACCTTGGTAACCTACTTTAAAGTTTTCTTTAATTTCAGTTGCTTCATATTTCTTTAAAGGAATAAAAGTAGACTGATAGCTTTTAGAAAGATTCATTGTATCCTGGACAAATGTTTTTGCGTAAGATTCTAGAGATTTATCTTCTAAACGATCTACATTCTTCTGGATAACTTCTTTTTCTCTATCTTTCTGGAAGATCTGCATATCATGCGCTAATTTATATGTAATAACATCCTTAGCTACATGCATACGTTTTTCAAATAAAGCAATGATTTCCTTATCGATTGCATCTATTTCTTCTCGACATGTTTTTAAATCTTTCATAGTTCCTCCAGCATATCTAATACACCTAGTGCCGCCATAGCTTCTACAACGACAATCGCACGAGGAATGATACATGGGTCATGTCTTCCTACGATTTCTAATTCTGTATTTTCATGTGTTTTCACATTGATTGTATTCTGTTTTAAAGAAATAGATGGGGTTGGTTTAATACCTACTGTAAAAAGTAATGGCATACCATTAGAAATACCACCTGTAATACCACCATTATGGTTTGTAGAAGTTTTCACTTCTTCTCCTTCATAATAGTAGGCATCATTCGCTTCTGATCCTTTAAGTAAAGTGATATCATCTAGATCACCAAATGAAACTGACTTAACTGCAGGAATACTAAAGAGTAATGGTGATAAATGGGCTTCAATACTATCAAAGAATGGATTTCCAACTCCTGCTGGTAGCCCAGTGACAGCACATTCAATCTTTCCACCTACACTATTGCCTTCTTTTCTAGCTTCTTCGATTGTTTCCTGCATTAAAGCATAGACATCATCATGAATAACAGGATAGTCTTTCTGGTTGAGTTCTTCTAAGTAAGATGGAGTAATATCTAGTGGATAATGCGTATCCTTCACATCTTTAATAGATAGAATATGTGCGCCGACATGAATACCTTTTTCTTTTAAGATTTGTTTGGCGATAGCACCTGCAAAAACGATTGGTGCTGTAAGTCTTCCAGAAAAGTGTCCTCCTCCTCTCACATCATTAAAGCCTTTATATTTAATATAAGCAGGATAATCTGAATGTCCTGGACGCATATTATCCTTTAAATAAGAATAGTCTTTAGAATGCTGGGATGTATTTTTAATAATTCCACATAGTGGTGCACCTGTTGTATAACCATCTAATACACCACTGAGTATTTCTACTTCGTCTGCTTCTTTTCTTTGTGTACTCATTAGGTTTTTACCTGGAGCACGTCTTTGCATATCCTTATTGATGGCATCCATATCTAGCTTAATACCAGCAGGAAGATTACCTATTGTGATTCCAATAGCCTTCCCATGGCTTTCACCAAATAAAGATAATTCGATATGATGTCCCCAATTAGCACTCATGATATTCACCACCTAGAGATGTGAAGTCTTCAAAGAAACCTGGATAGCTCTTCTTAACACAATCCTTATCATCAATAGTAATTGGACCATTGGCACGTGTAGATAAAATAGCTTCAGCCATACACATACGATGATCATTAGAACTTGTTACTTCTGCTTTGTTATAAGAAGTCGATCCAGTAATAGTCATACTGTCTTCTTCTTCAACTGCATCAATACCGGCAGCTTTTAATAGTTCTACAGAAGCAGTCAAACGATCACATTCTTTAATACGTAAACGTGATGCATTGATGATGTGTGATGTCCCTTCCGCAAGACCACAAGCCACTGATACAACAGGCATCAAATCTGGACATTGTGAAGCATCAATAGTGGCAGGTTTGATTTTGTCGCAGACTACTTTAATACCCGCACTTGTTTCTACAATTTCTCCACCCATCTGTTCCATAATATCTAAAATAGCTCTATCACCTTGTGATGAGTGCATATTAAGATTAGTAAGTGTAATATCACTTCCTAGTAAATCAGCAACTAGATAGAAAGCAGCCTGTGAGAAGTCTGCTTCTACATTATAATCACATGGCTTATAGTTCTGATTACCACGGATCTGGAATGCCTGATAATCATGATTAATAATCTCAATACCAAACTTTTCTAACATATCAAGTGTTAAGTCAATATAGCCTTTAGATTCTAATGGTGTAGTAATTTTAATTAAAGAATCGCCCTTTAATAAAGGTAAAGTGAATAATAAACCACTGATAAATTGTGAAGAAACATTACCTGGTACTTCAAATATATCTGAATGAAGCTGACCATCTAGAATAACATCTAAACGTTCTGAGTCTTTTCTAAGGTATGCAATCTTTTGTTTATCAAAGATATCATAGTATACATCAAGTGGTCTTTGTCCAAGTTTTCCTTTACCTACAAAATGTACACGAGAAAAGTTAACTAATGATAAAGGCATTAAGAAACGTAATGTAGAACCTGATTCATGGGCATCTATTTCTACTCTTCCTAGTCCTAAAGTAATAGAACCATCAATAATTAAAGTATCGCCTTCCTGCTTAATAATAGCACCTAAGGCTTTCATACCTTCTATTGTAGCTTCAATGTCTTCTGAGTAATCAATACCGCTAATACGACTCATACCTGGTGCGAGGGCTGCACAGATAATAGCACGATGGGCTAATGATTTAGAAGGGGGAACCGCAATTGTTCCTTGAAGTGTTTTTGGTGTAATAGTGATTTTTGTCATTATATGTCCTCTACTTCCAGAATCATCTCTTTTTGATCCTTATGTACATAATACTCTCCTATTGTTTTAAGTAAAACAAAAGATAGTGTTGAATTGATGTTTTTCTTATCTAGATCAATCGCTTTAAGTAGTTCTTTTGTAGGGACATTGGCATGAGTAGGAAGGTTATAGTGACTTAAGGCTTCTTCTATACGTTTAGTAGTGCCTTGTTCACATAAACCTTTAAGTTCTGCAATACGTGTGATAGCTACCATACCGATTCCTACTGCTTCACCATGAGAATATTTTTCATAATGGAAATATTGCTCGATTGAGTGTCCAATAGTATGACCAAAGTTCAAGCATAAACGATCACCAAAGTCATATAAGTCCTTTTCTACAACATCTCTTTTGATATCTACACATTTATAGATAATTTCATCAATGTCTTTATAAAGATCATCAAAGTCTCTATAACAAGCTAATTGATCAAATAAAGCTTTATCCTTGATACAGCCATATTTAATGACTTCTCCCATACCATCTGTAATGAAATGAGGATCCAATGTTTTAAGAGTGAGTGGATCAATAAGAACAAGTAATGGATGTTTAAAAGCACCGACTAAGTTCTTTCCTTCAGGTAAATCTACAGCCACTTTACCACCTACTGAAGAGTCAACCTGTGATAATAATGAAGTAGGAATCTGTACAAACTTAATACCACGCATATAAGTACTTGCCACAAATCCAGCTAAATCACCAATAACACCTCCACCTAGCGCAATAAGTAAATCAGTTCTTGTAATCTTAGCTTCTAGTAATTGTGAATAGATAGAAGGAAGAATATCAAATCTCTTAGATGGTTCTCCATGAGGAATGACTACTGTAGAGACTTCATAAGTATCTTTTAACTGATTGACTAACTGTTCTCCATAAAGTGGAAAAACGTTATCATCAGAGACAATAACGATTTTCGCACCTGTGAAGACCTGGGAAATTAGTTCTTTTGTTTTATTTAAGATACCTTGTTCAATATATATAGGATAACTGTCTTTTCCTAAGTTCACATTTAATTTCATTTTAGATTTCCTTTCCAACAACCTTGCCGATTTCTCTTAATTCTTCAATAAGTTTTGTATATTTTTTAGGCTTTAATGACTGAGCCCCATCACATAATGCATGTTCTGGATCATTATGTACTTCAATAAGTAATCCATCACATCCTGCTGCCACACTTGCCTTAGCCATTGGTTCTACTAACCACCATTTACCACCAGCATGTGATGGGTCAATGATTACAGGTAGATGAGTCATTTTTCTAAGTACTGGAATAGCCTGTAAGTCTAGAGTGTTTCTTGTATATGTTTCGAATGTTCTTACACCTCTTTCACATAGGATGACATTCTCATTACCACTTGCCATGATATATTCTGCACTCATGATCCATTCCTGATATGTTGCGCTTAATCCTCTCTTTAATAGGATAGGCTTCTTAACTCTTGCACCTACTTCCTTAAGTAAAGTGAAGTTCTGCATGTTTCTAGCACCAATCTGAACTAAGTCTACCTTTTCATTGAATTCATCAATATCATCAGCACTCATAAGTTCTGATACGATTGGTAAACCTGTTTCCTTCTTAGCAGCTACTAAGTAATCTAGACCAGTAGAACCTAATCCCTGGAATGCATATGGAGATGTTCTAGGCTTGAATGCACCACCTCTAAGCATATTAGCACCAGCTGCTTTTACTTCCTTGGCAATCTCAATAACCTGTTCTTCTGATTCTACAGAACAAGGACCAGCAATAAGAGCCATATGGCCTCCACCTACTTTAACACCATCTACATCCACAATAGTATCTTCAGGATGGAATGCACGGTTAGCTAATTTATAAGGCTGTTCAACTCTCATTACTTTTTCTACAGAAGGTGAAACTTCAATATCTCTAGGATCTACTTTAGTAGTATCACCAATTACACCACAGATAGTCACATCATGACCTACAACTAAATGAGTTTCTAATCCTTTTTCTTCTACCTTAGCCTGGATCTTCTTTACATCTTCTTCACTCGTTTTTGGTTTGAATACAATAATCATAATCTTTTCTCCTCTTATCTTCTACCTGTATAAATAAAAGACTCTCATCCTATAAGGACGAGAGTGTATCTTCGTGTTACCACCTTATTTTATATATCTATCACTAGATATATCTCAACGAGTACTATCATACTCTGACAATATAACGGTTGTGACCGGAAACGCCTAATTCATTCAACGCTCTACTCCAAGATGAATTCAATATCCCTCAAACATCCTTTTACACCAACCAAGGATTCTCTATGCTTCTTTGAGATATCTACTATTTCTTTTCACTGTATTTATACTTAGTAGTTCTTAATTTGTGAACTCATCATACTGAATAATCACACTCATGTCAACTGCTTTTTCTATTTTTCTTATACTTTCATATAATATTTATGTATTATCTAAATATTACACTTTAATTAGATTGATACAATAATAACTAGAACCATTCTTACAATACAAGGCAGGCATACTTTTTGAGAGTTGATCTACTTTACCAATGACTTCTACTTGATATTTTATTGTTTCACCAGATACAGCATGAATAGTAAGTATATCCCTATTCTTTAATGACTGCACCTGTTTCAATAATGATTCTGGAATGATTATATTCTTATTCTTATAATGTGGAAGGCTTTCTTCATGACTTATAACCCACTTGATATCATTGACTTGAAGTATCGCATATATATCATGTCCATCTATATCTAAATAAGCACCTTCAGATGAAACATATGAATCGGGGATTAATTGTTTTGTTTGATTATATAGTATTTGTATATCCTTTATTTCTTTATTCTGTCGATAGAGCGAATAACCAAATAAAGCACAAGACACTAGGATGCAGATACATCCTAGTGTCATTAATAATTGACTAATCTTTTTCATACCTAAATAGAGTTCCTACTATAAGTAAAAATAATCCTGATAAAGCCATTAATGTGACCCAGTGATTGATTCTTGTAGTATCCCCTGTTTTTACATGAGAACCAGTACTAGATGTACTTGTATTAGTAATAACATATTCTGTTTTTGCATCATTACTACTTACTGATACAATACCCTTATACCCTTTGACATTCTTTCTTTAATACTGTAGTTCATTACTTGTTCAGTTTTCCATGAATAAGCATAGTTATGAGCCGCATCTAAAGTGATTGTCTTAACAAACGTATTTCCATCATAAAGTTCTACTTCTATTGAGTTAGGATGAGTTGAGCCATTGTCTTTCCACTGTTTAATCATTTTATATTCATGAGAATGAGCTTCTGAATATTTCACAAAATTAATAGATACATCATACTTAGTACCTTGTGGCAAAGAAATAAGATAGGGTAAATAAGTATATGTCTTACCATCTATTACTAAATTATCTGCCACGACCAAATAAAGACCTGTATTTAAGTTTGAATAAGTTAAAGTAGAAGAAGCTGTTGTCTTAGTCACACCTTCTTTGTTTGCAGCATATCCTTTTAAAGTCATAGCTGCATTTTTTAATTCTTCACTTGTTTCTAGCTTATTTAAATCAATAGAAGTATTTCCTGCATCTTTAAATTCATCGGTATATTCATAACTGCCATCTTTAGAAACACTTGCGACACGATATAAATGAACATTTAGTCCTGATAAACATTCATTAAGTGTAAGTGAACAATTCTTGTTCACATCAACAGCAGTTACCTGGAATAAATTGAATACAGCAACTGATAATATAACTGTAAAACATAATATAATTTTCTTTAAGCTTTTATCCATAATAATTGCTGTCATCACCTTTCTTTATGTTTCTTTGATGTGAGATACCAGATAAATGCAATAATAATTGCGAGAGCAATCCAGAATATATCTAGAATAACTGGATCTGTTTTTACTAGATCTCTTCTAATTCTTAGATTTGTCTTATTGATACGATGCCCTCTGACAAGTAGTCTATGGGTATTAACACCATAAGGTGTACAAGTCATAAGCGTACAATAATCCTGTCCTTCTACAATCTTCAAATCATCTTTTTCTGTAGGAAGAACAGTTTTTATTTGATCAACCTCATAATAAAGAGTTTGATCCAATATCTGAAGCATGAATGTATCACCTATCTTTAACTGATCAATATCAGTGAAAAGCTGTGCACTTGGTAATCCTCTATGTCCAGATATAACACAATGAGTACTTTCTCCTCCTACTGGTAAGGATGTACCTGGGATATGTCCTATCGCAATCTGTAAGATTTCAGCATCTGTTCCATGATAAATAGGAAGTGACACGTTGATCTTAGTGATTTCTACATAACCCATCATACCAGTCGAAGTAACATCTAGAGTCTCATTATATATTTTTTTCTCGTCATCATTTAAGGCATACATTGTATGTCTTAGATTTTTGTTGTATAAAGTAGCATCATTCCAGAGCTTTTCATACTGTTTTTCAGTCAGGTCTTCGACCTTTTCTTCATATCCAGCTATAGCCCTAGTCTGATGTCTTTGGTTCCAATAATTACTAAAGCTTGGATAAATAAGCAAGGAGAGTCCTGCAATAAAAAGTATTCCGATAAATAGATTAATTATCTTCTTTTTCATTATAGAATATCTCCTTTCTATTTTAAATTATTTATTTTCAGCTTTTTTCTGCATTACTAAGAATGCCCCTGCTGCAAGAATTAAGATTATACCAGCAGCATATAGAATTGTAGTACCCATACCGCCAGTATTTGGAAGTTCAGAACCTTTGTAGTTTACTACATTTGCAGTTAATGACCCTTCATCTTTGTCGGCAGTAAATATAATTTGACCATCAACTAGATCACCATTTAAATAAGTTAACTTTGGAACAGCAGAAGCTATATCATGAGATGTAGCAATAGAGAATTTTATTGGATGCATTGTGTTATATCCATCTGGAGCAACTGTTTCTGTAAGAATATATACACCATGATCTAATGCTGTAAATTCAAAAGCTGTTTTGTCACGATCTTCTTCATCTGTAATTTTTTATTCTTTTACTAATTTCTTTGAGCCATTTTTAAATACTTTTTCTAATTTGAAGACTGCACCTATTAAAGGCTTTTTCTCAGAATTTATCTTATTAATTACTGTCTTATAAGTAAATACGATTACTTTATCTACTGGTGTCTGACCTTTAGATCCACCCTGAGTACTATTTGGGTTGTTAGAGAATTCCATATACATTGTATTTGGATTACCTGCAGAACCAATGACTGCATTTTCATTTAATGTTGCAGTATATTCAACTCTTACTTTTGATACATCATCACCTAAAACTTTTACATCCTTAATAGTTACAGTGAAGTGCTTGTCATCTGTGATATTCACTTCATATTGATTTGATTCAAGTACTTCGTTGCTATCATTTTTATAAACTTTAAATGAATCTCTGTCAAGCGTCAAGCCATTAGATAAAGTATCATGGAACACTAACTGATAAACACTTTTGTAATCATTATAATCCTGAGCTACAGTACCAGTTAACTGGAATGATACCTGATCACCAATATCATAGTCTGCAGAATCCTGCCATCATGTTTTTGTACCTTCAGTATCATTTGTATCCTTTACTTTCTTTTCTGAAGTAGGAACACTTGATTTTACTTTTGCAGATACATCATTACCTACAACTTCTCAAATAAACTTAGTATAAGAATCCTGTCCAGATACTGAACCATCTTTATCCTTTACTAAATAATAGCCTGGTGTCAAATTGTTAATCTTATAGTTTTTACCATTTACTTCTTTCTGCCAGGCTTATTTAAAATATTAAAATCTGTCATATTCTCTCCTTTATTTAATAAATAGAAAAGCGTGTAATCGGATAAACCCTCATGACAACTTTTCCAATAATTTGTTTTTGATCAATACATCCTAAATCTCGCATTCTAGAATCTATAGATTGCCTTCTATTGTCTCCAAGTACAAAGACTTTTCCATTAGGCACGATATAAGGAAAGACTTCATCACGTAATGGATTGTCTTTTCTACTTGATAGATAGTCTTCTTCTAGTTTCTTATCATTCACAAATACATAGCCATTTGTATCAATATTGACCTCATCATTACTTAGGGCGATAACTCTTCTTACAAGAAGCTTATTGTTGTATTCAAAAGCGATTAAGTCTCCCTGTTTAAAAGATTTTGTTTTTTTAATACATACATAATCATTATTCTTTAATGTAGGGCTCATAGAGTTTCCTTCTACCTTATAAATTGGACAGAAAGTAGTAATCAGAAACATTATGATACAAATGATAATTAAACTAATAAAAGTTATTTTCTTCTTCATATAAGCACCTTTTTTAAGTTATTGTTAATGTTTGGAAAAAACCATGCAAAAAAATATCATAGAAATAATTTAAAAACAATTAATTTGAAACATAATGTAACATGTAACACTCACTCGAAACATTTGTTATACTTATATTTTTCTTGTATTTTACTTCTAACAGAATTTATTTATAATACATACCAATTATAACAATAGCTTTATCTCTTATATAACTAAAAATTGAAAAAAGTAACTATTTACTTTGAAATAGTTACTCGTTACATATATACGTAACACTAATTGTTATTTGTGTTGGTGGTCCAATTAAAAAAATAACCGTTACTAGAGGAACGGTTATTCTTCAATCTCATCTTTTGTAAGTATACCAACAATTCTCTCAACTGCTAGTAACATAGGAACACCAGAAGTAAGCGCCCCATGCTTCACTTTTCCATCTGCCACATAAATCACATCATCACATAGATGTTCCATAGAACCAACATTTTCACTTGAAAGCATGATGACCTGATAATGTTTAGTTTTGTATTTTCTAATTTCTTCAAAAATCAGATTTTCTAGAGCTTTGTCATAGATGATCATGATAACTGAAGTTTCTCCTTCAGGAATATCCTGTGCGGGATAAAGATTATCCACAAACCCATAGCAGTAATATCCAATATGAGAAAATGTGCGCGCTATATATTTTGAAAACTCTGCGCAATGTCTAAGTCCTAATACAAAAAAATTATCTGCACTCTGAATAATTTCTGCAGCTCTTTGAATACCATCTTGATATTGTTTAGTATTTGTATAAGCTACAAAACTCATGAAATTAGTACTATCTTGTTTTGCTTTAATTGATTGAGTGTGGATATGATCTTTTAATTTGTATTTTAATTCTAAGAACCCTGAACATCCCATCTTCTTACAAAATCGTATAACTGTTGCTGTAGAGACATGTGTATCATGTGCCAATTCACGAATACTTTCATCCATGACTTTATCCCTATTCATCATGACATAATTGTATACCTGCGCTTCTGTCTCATTTAAACTACTGACTTGAGCATATGTAAAATCCAAAATACTCACCCCTATACCCTCCATGATATTATTATATACCTAAATTTATTCGAAATCATTTAAATCTGATAGTAAACTCACGAATCGCAAAACAATGACATCTAACACGTGATTTAAAAGTAAAATTTATATTTTTTCTATGTACATTAAAGATTAATACAAACTATCAATAAATATTTAGTAGTATGCTACAAATAAGGATGCTTATTAGTGCGACGGTATTAAATTAAACGACTAAATACTAAAAACCTCTTTGATTTTAAAATAAGCTATCCTCGTATATTCATCACATACTCAAACAAATGTAAATACAACATTAACCAATATATTCAATAATTTCTATTTTTGCGCAATATACAGATTAAGAGATGCTTCATCACATATGAATTCACCATAGCCATCAATAATATCAATAATATGATTTCCATCTGTCATATGTTTATACTTCTTACCTACAAACATACGTTTTGTGCCACCTTTACTATTAGTGAGTATGACTGCAAGCCCTGTTTCATAAGTCCATCCTATCACATCTGGATCATCTATATAATCATGTCTTATTCCTTCTACATATTGTTTTCTTAGCTTCAACATATAATCTAATATGTCTTTTTTGGGATTGATATGATCATGAGGGATTCCATAATAGTCACCATAGAAGATACATGGATAGCCTTGTTCTCTTAGCAAGATGCAGGCATAAGCCTGTGGTTTAAACCAATCTTCTATGAATGAAGTTAAGGATTGTCCTGGTTGTGTATCATGGTTATCCACAAATGTGACAGCATACTTGTCATATCTTTGTACTAACGTATTATTGAAGAGTTCTCGCATATCATAATAACCATTAGAATGACTGGCATCATAGAAATGATAGTGTAATGGTACATCAAATAGACTCATACAGAAGTGTGTAGATTCTAGATAATGACATAAATGGTTAATATCACCCCAGTATTCTCCTACAGTAAAGAGTTCTTTTTTAGAATGTTTACGCATTATAGTGATCCAATGTTCATAGAAAGATGAGTCTATATGCTTAATGGCATCACATCTAAAGCCATCTAGATGAGTAATGTCTTTATACCAAAGTCCCCATTGAATAGCTTCTTCGACTACTTCAGGATTATTGTAGTCTAAATCTGCACCCATTAAATAATCATAATTTTCATATTCATCATCAACATTCTCACTGAAGTGTTTTCCCTTAAAAAGATAAAGACCATGTTGATGTTTAGATGCATCATAATCTACACTCGTGAAATGTTTTGAATTATATATAAAGTCAGAATATTTATCTCTAGATGGAAATGAGAAGTATGTAGAGGCACGAATGACTCTTTTTCTTTTAGATACTTTATGTCTATGATAAGCATCTACCTTATAGGCAATGACTTGTTCCATGGCATCGGCACCCATGAGATGATTCAATACAATATCTGCATAGACATCTATTCCAAATAGATGAAACATCTTAATACACCAGAGATATTCCTTCTGTGTGCCATATTTGGTACGTATTGTATTCTTGCTTTTAAATTCCCCTAAGTCATAATGATCATATACACCATATCCTGTATCATTGACTCCATATGCACCTTTATAAGCAGGAGGAAACCAGATAGCTGTAATACCTGCTTTTTTAAGCTTAAAGGCATTGATTCTTAAGATTTTCCACAAATGTGGACTAGATGGAAGATACCATTCAAAGCCCTGCATCATGACACCCTTCTTCATATCATCACCCCCCTTTATACATTATAACCTATTGATTTACGTTGTGCACAAAGGGAATAATCTAAATGTACACAAAATGTATTGACAATAAGAACCGCTTACATTCAATATGTAATTGTATAACGATATAAAAGAACTATAATAGTGCATAAGGGAGTGGTGTTATGAAAAAGAAGTATGAAGCATTGGCTATTAGCTTCTTATTTGTGAATTTAGTATATAGTCATGGTGTGATTCATTTACAGCCTTCTATTGGGGATGAGATTGTAGGCATGTTGTATAATTTGTTTCATTTGTTTGAATATAATACGGTTATTGTACCTTTTGGGTTGAGTGCCTTCTGTTTTCTTATTGGCATGGCTGGTTCTTTTGTGATGGCTATATGTGGTATTCATTCACATAGTTCTATTTCTATATTTCAGGGAATATTAAGTTTAATACAAGGGTTACTTGGAGCTATTGTGATGACACTATTTATTCATGATCGTCATTTGATAGAAAAAGAATTAGTTGGTTCTTTAGGAACACTTACTACTATTACAATACTCGTTGTATTATCTAATGCGATACTTAGTGTTCTAGTAGAGATGGATGTAAGAAATCATATACATCTATTTGATCATGCTTTATTAAATCCTTTAATGAGTAATTTACCACTTTCTACACTATTTCTAGTAATTACTTTAATAGCATATGCAATCATGTATTTGTTGCCAGTAAATAGTATTTGTTATATGTTTGGATTAAATCTTGTACTATTGACAGGTGTACTTGGATGTTTTTCTATTGGTATGAGCGCATTATTGAGAAGAGTGAATACTCTTTATATGATATGTGGTAGTCTTATGGTTCTTATATGTTTAGTAAGCTTTATGAGATTTCATATTATTGCCTGTATATTAGCTGTCATCTGTCTTATTATATGTATAAGAAATAAACCTATTAATGTATAGAGGAGATCATCTCCTTTCGTATTATAGAACTAGAAGTTATTCAAGTAATAATTCTAGTTTTTTATTTTATCTAGAAGTGATATCATATCACTGAAGAGAAGTTAATCATTATAACTTGAGACATCCATAAGGTAAGCTCGTAAACAACGATTGATAGCTACGACTATTAATGTATCGTTCTTCTCTTCACTAAATAAACATACTGACTAGAGGTTACTTAAATTTAACTTCTAGTCTTTTATTTTGTAGGCATACATTATAATAGACTTAAGAAAGCAGAGAGAACGGCCCTTGGAAACACTGTTGTGATTTCGTAAACAAAAAATTCTCTGCTTCCTTTTATGACATGAGTCAATTTATATCCAAATAGGCCTTTTGATTTATTGACAGAGCCTGCATATAAGACGAAAATAGATAGTCATAAATCGGGAAGTTATGCTTTCAAATATTAAAGGAAAGAAGAAATGATCTATGAAAGGTCCAATAGTATCCATTGATGTCCCTAAGGGTAAATCAGATTATCAGGCATTCAAGGATCTGAATGTGAAGTATACAGGTTCACGTTCAATAAAGCACACAAAAGAAGGATTTGATGAGATAGTGAATCTTGTCAGGGAGATGGAAAAGAAGCTGGAAACAGAAGTATGTGTTGTTTATGAAGCAACAGGAGTTTACCATCGTGTCCTTAAGAAAGTGCTTGAAGACAACGATATTAAGCAGTTTATCATCAATCCACTATTATCAGCCAAAACAAGAAAGAATGATTCACTAAGATGTCCAAAGACAGATAAGCTTGATCCTAAATCAATCGCTAAAACATATTACAGCCATAGTCTTCATAACAGTCATAAACAAGAAACGATATATCATGAACTGAGGGAATTATCACGCTATTATGAGGATATATTGGTTCATATAAGAAAGGATAAGGTTGCATTCAGAGCTCAGCTGGATATCGTATTTCCAGGCTATGATACGCTGTATGATGATCTGTATGGTCCTGTCGCTTTAGCTGTCATTGAAAAATATCCACATCCAGAAATGCTTCAGAAAAAGAAGATTAACACAGTATCTAAAGTGATTCAAAGTAAAACATGTCATCGTCAGGCAGTGAGTGATACAATGGCTGACAAGGCAATAGAGTATTCTAAAACCATCTATTCAGGATGTGATAAGGATGATATTGAAGTATTAATACTTCAAAGACTTATCAAAAAATTAAATGAAGATATGGCAGAAGCTGAAAGAACAATTGGCGAAATGATTAAGCTAGCACAGGAACTACCTGACTTTAGTATAATCAAGTCTATTCCAGGTATTGGAGATAACCTAGCTGCACGTATCATTGCAGAACTAGGTGATATGACAAGATTCAAAAAGAAGAATGAGCTAGTAGCCTTTGCCGGACTGGATCCAAGAATCAGTGAAAGTGGACAGAATGACGGGGATCATATGCACATTACTAAAAAGGGTAATAAACGATTAAGGTGTTTATTATATCTGGCTGTAACGTGTTCTATAAGGCTTAAGAGAGATGATAATAGTATTAAGGATTTCTATATAAAGAAAAAGCAGCAATCAAACCCGATGTGTTCGAAAGCTGCCAAGACTGCATGTGCCAGTAAATTAGTACGAATAATTTATAGCATGTGCAAAACTGGTGAGTTATACCAGTACAACAAATAACAACGAGATTATACACCTAAACCACCCTGAAAAAAAGCGTTTTTTCTTCAGTGGTTTTCAGCATGCAATAAAAACCATGAAAAATTACTGATTATTTTTTTGAATTTTTACTTGATTTCTATTATCCAATTTTTTTACCTATTATTAAAGGACAGCCGTTTAGAGGCTGTCCTTTTCACGTTAGAATACGTATTCTTTTAATCTTTGCATAGCTTCCTGTAATAATTCATGTGGTAATGCAATGTTGAGTCTTATACCCCATGGATCATGGAACTGAACACCACTTTGCCAGTCTACACCTACATCCCATCCTTTTTGAATAAGTTCATCAATAGTCAGATGATTCTTTAGACAGTAGTCTTCACAATGTAGGAACACCATATAAGTACCCTGTGTTTGAGATACTTCAATACCTTCTACATTGTTTTTAATAAAGTCATAGGTATATTTCATATTCTGTTCAAGTACCTGATTTAATTCATCCACCCATTCAATAGATTCTTCACGATAGGCACCTATTAAAGCATGCATGGATAAAACGTTCATACTATTGTAATGTGTTGAAGTAGCTACTTTGTTGAGCTGTTCTCTTAAATAGTCATCACAAATAATATGATAGCTGCCAATAAGTCCTGCTAAGTTAAATGTCTTACTCGGTGCATAAATAGAGATTGTGCGTCTTTTAGCATCTTCACTAATACTATAAGTAGGAATATGCTTATATCCCGTAAATACAATGTCTGACCATATTTCATCTGATACGACAATGACATCATTTTCTTTAAAAACATTCATCGCCTGTTCAAGTTCTTCTTTTTCCCATACACGTCCACATGGATTATGAGGAGAACAGAGAACCGCTAAGCGAATGTTATTGTCTTTGATACGCTTGTCCATATCCTGATAATCCATGCGCCACACACCCTCTTTATCCTTTACAAGAGGACTTAATTCAGCCACTCGTTCTGTATCATTTAACACTGTGGAAAAACCTACATAAGTAGGACTATGGAAGAGAATCTTGTCTCCCGGCTTTGTAAAGGCATGAATGGCACTTGCTAGACATCCTAAAACACCATTCTCGTAACCAATATACTCTTTCTTTAAATCATGAATGTTATTTCTTGTCTTCTGCCAATACATGATGGCTTCATAATAATCATCAGATGGATAAAAATAACCAAATAGTGGATGTGCGATACGTTTATTGAGAGCATCCATCACACTTGGTGCTGTCGCAAAATTCATATCAGCCACCCACATTGGAATAATACTAAAACCTTCTTTAGGGAAAGTAGGTTTCTTGACATGACCTTTTTGAGATCCTACTGCATCCAAGGCCATGGCATCTTTTCCTTTTCTATCAATGACTGTCGTAAAATCGTACTTCATATTATCTCCTTATCATTATAATAGGATGACTTGAAATGTTACTTAATAGACGGCATTTAGAATAGTATCGAGTGAATAATGTCCTTCTTTATAATCCACTATGATTGCTGTCGCATTATCTGGAAATCTTAAACGTTCATCATGAGGTATAAGTGTTTTAACTAATCCATAAAGTGAACAGCCATGTCCAACAATTAGTACTGTATCATCTTCTTTACTTGATGCAATGATGTCATTAATGGATTCTATATGTTTATTAATCACATCATGGAGATCTTCTCCCTCATATGGTCGATAATCCATTTCGAGCGTATCCATCCAATTAGGTGCATCTATATGCAATTCTTTAACAAATAATGTGTTAATACCTTCTAAGATTCCAAAATTCACTTCTTTTAAACGTTTGTCAGAAATAGGCGCAATATTATGACCTTGAAGTATAATCTCTGATGTTTCTACCGCTCTTCCAAGTGGTGATGTATAAGCCTTGTTTATACTATAGTCCTTTAATTGCAGAGACATGTTTTCTACCTGTTTAACGCCTAATTTTGATAAAGGTGAATCACACCATCCCTGTGTTAAATTGATTTCATTAAAGTGTGTTTTACCATGTCTTACAAATATAAACTTCATTGATTATTCTCCTTTAAATGCAAAGTGTAGATGATGCTTATTCTTATCTAATAAGAATTCTTCATGTGTCTTAGCACCCCATGTATCATCTCCTGCAACACCCATCTGCTTCTCATTAATACATAATACTGTCTGATATGCTTCAGATAATTCATCATGATGACGTGCATTTTCTAATTCATAAGGTGTGTAATGTAAAGCTGACATTTCAAAATCATCGCCCTCTAATAATAATACCTTATTTTCACCATGAATCAATACTTCCTTAACATGTGTTCTATTGCCACATTCCTGTGGGTAGAGATAAGGTGTACAGTTGTCTGTGACATTATAATCATATCTTCCAAGCATTGCCCCTTTATTTCTATCTATATAGTTTTCTTCTGGACCAAATCCATAATATGAGACACGCTCCATATCCTTATATAACTGGAATAATAGGCCGAATGCAGGCATTTCAATATTGGATGCAAGAGGCTGATAAGACATATCTACTTCTACTTTTCCATCACCATATACAGTATATGTAAGATAAAGTAGTTCATCTCCTAAATGAGGTAAATCATATGTATATTCAATCTTGCATGATGTTTCTTCTTTAACTACTCTCACAAATTGACATTTAGCATATAAACTTGCAGTTAACCATTCCCCATAGCGATAGCCATATTTATTTTCCACATCATTATTTGTAGAAGCTCTAAAAAAGTTTGGTTTTACAGGCACACGAATGTATTCTTCTTGATGATAACGATAAGACACTAATCCCTTCTGTTTTGAGAAGATGACATTGAAATCCTTCCCTACTACACCAACATTTAAATAGTCTTCTACCACCTTAACTGGTAAAGAAGATTTCTTCGCTGTTTGAGGTTCATAGTTATAAATATACTGTTCATATGCATACACTTGATTATCTTTCTTTAGATAAATATTCAATGCATATTCTTTGTTATCTTCAACCACAAAAGGATTCTTGATTGTAGTTGTGTGTTGTGGTGCACATGCAACAATAATATTCTGTGATTGAATGACATAGCCGTCACATAACAAATCAATCTGTAAAGTGTATTCATTCAAATCAGTAAATAAGTATCTATTATCTAATTTGATTTCCTGTTCATTGATTGTGAAATCTACATATTGATAACAATACTTTACTTCCTGCATTTTAGGAGTATTCTTACGATTCGCAAAGACTAATCCATTGCCACAGAAATCATAATCACTTGGTCTTTCTTTAAAATCTCCTCCATAACAGAGTTTTCCATCATGATATAATGCCTGATCGATATAATCCCAGATAAAACCTCCCTGATAAAGAGGATATTTCTTTTCTAAATCAATATACTTAAATAAAGCACCATTACTATTACCCATTGAGTGCGCATATTCACATAGAATGAACGGTTTGTCCTGATGTGTAGTTAAGTACTTTTCTATATCTTTCACATATGTATACATCTGACTTTCAATATCACTTGTCTCATTGTAAGAACGATCATGGAAGATACCTTCATAATGAATGACACGTGATTGGTCTTTGTTTCTTAAGAATTGAGACATTTCATAGAGATTCTTACCTCCGTGAGATTCATTACCTAAAGACCATATAATAATAGAAGGATGATTCTTATCTCTTTCATACATTGAATTTGCACGATCTAGAATAATATCTAACCATTCAGGCTTATTATCAGGAATAATATGTTCCTTGTCAAAGTACTCACTCCATGTACCATGTGTTTCTAGGTTCACTTCATCAATGACATAAAGTCCATATTCATCACATAGATCATAGACGAAAGATTGATTAGGATAGTGTGATGTACGCAATGCATTGATATTGTGTGCCTTCATATTTAAGATATCCTGTTTTGTTTCTTCATAAGATACATATCTACCTGTATAAGCAGAAAATTCATGTCTATTAACACCGTGGAAAATGATTCTCTGACCATTGATACACATAATACCATTTATGATTTTAAATTCTCTCACACCGACCTGCTGGCTTATACATTCTACTAAACCTTCTTCATCCATTACTTCAATAATCAATGTATAAAGGTGTGGTTTTTCTGCAGACCATAAATGAGGATGCTCTAATTCAAATTGAAGTGATGTACTATCCTCTTTTATTTGACTCGCAATAATTTCATCATTATATTTTAAAGTATAAATAACCTTTGTAGGGTGAATAACAGTTGGATTCACTTCTACGACTGCATGATCATATGTATCATTAAGATGTGTAAGTATCTTTACATCTTCCAAGTGTGTATGAGGTACCATTTCTAGTTCTACATCCCTAAATATTCCTGAAAAACGCCAGAAATCCTGGTCCTCCAGCCAGCTACCGCTACTAAAACGATAGACACTCACTGCAATCTTGTTGTTTCCTTCCTCTATTAAAGAAGTAATATTAAAGCGTGATGGTGTAAAAGTATCTTCACTATAGCCTACAAAAATTCCATTAACCCATAAAGCCATTGCGGATTCTACACCTTTAAAAGTAATATAAACATCCGTGTTATCTTTAATAACTGAATTATCAAAATAAGTAATATAGCTGCCAATTGGATTATGTTCTGGAATCTCTCCTGGTATAATTTGTTCTGTGGCAGACCAAGGATAGATCTGATTGACATACATAGGTGTTCCATAACCCTGTAACTGAATATGTCCAGGAACATTGATTTCATCCCAGTTATCACTGTTGTAATCCTTGTTAGAAAAATCTTTAATCAATTGATTAAACCCATTAGCATAATGAAATTTCCATTTACCATTTAAAGAATAGATATAACTACTCTTATTTGTATGCATCTCCTCTAGAGAGGCATAGCGATGTATTGAGGCATGTGCCTTTTCACGATTGATATTAAATACCTTTGGGTCTTTGACCCATTCATTGTTCATTTCCATATGTTTTATCCTCCAAATATAATTATAAAAATATGAGAACAAATAGAAATGGAATGGAGTACAATATAGGGTAATATAGTATAATATTGTATTTTTTTACTTTGTTGAGATATAATGGTTGTGAGGTGATTTACATGGAAGACTTAGAAAAAATACTCAAACAGCTCTATCTTGTCTCAGGATTAAATATGTCCATCTTTGATATTAATCAGAAACTACTGGCTGCTTACCCTCATGAGAAATCCAAATTCTGCCATGAGATAGAGAAGAGCAAAGCTTCTGATCATTGTTTTATATGTGATATAAATGCGATGAATCATGTAAAAGAGACTGGCGAACTTTATGTCTATCAATGTCATTTTGGACTCAGTGAAGCAATTATGCCTTTATATTCTTATGGTGCTTTAACTGGTTATCTAATGATGGGACAAGCGGTTATAGGAACATATAGAAACTATTCTGAAATCATCAATAAATCTAAGCCCTATTTTGAAAATGAAAAAGAATTAAGACAACTTGTCACAAATATTACTATATTAGATGAAGATCAGATATATGCTTTTGCACATGTATGTGATATCTGCGCAAAATACATTTCTCTCACCAATCGCATTCAGGCCAAGAATGATCATCTTGCCCAGGAAATAAAACAGTACTTAATTGCGAATTATAGTAAACCTATTACGATTGATCAGCTATGTGATTATTTCTTCTGCAGCAGAGGAACATTGTTAACTCATTTTAAATCTAAATACAATACAACTATCCACAAATTCTTATTAGATTACCGATTAAAGAAGGCTGCAGAACTATTAACAAATAAGAAACAAACCGTTAAAGAGATTGCTTATCAATGTGGCTTTGAAGACCCTAATTACTTCTGCAAAGTATTCAAAAAGGAGTACCAATGCTCCCCTCTAGAATTCAGAAACGAAGGGGCTGTAATGAATAGATAGTATTTACTACTACCTTGAGCGTTACAGTTCTTTTTCGTATATACAAACCCAAAAAGGTTATTCACTACTTCATATGTGTCGCCCTTTTTCAAGCACAGATATAAAAAGATGCTCATTCGAGCATCATTTTTTATCTAAAAAACAGGCAGAAACCCCCCACCTCAATATAGAATATAGTTGGGGGATGAATGCCGTTAATGCATCTGATAGAGAAATTTGGAGTAAGAAATAGTATAATACATATAGGAAACTTCTTTTCCTAAATCTACAGAAAGGAGGCTAAATATATGTATCTTACAGTCAAGCAGCAGGTAAAGCATCTGTCCAAGGAAGACTATCGTTCCATCAAGGAATTATGTCATATTGCAAAGAATCTTACTAATCAGGCAATCTATAACATCAGACAGCATTACTTTGCAGAAGGCAAGTATCTCAATTATGAGAAGAATTATGCTCTTTTAAAGTCATCTGATAACTATAGAACGCTTAATTCCAATATGGCACAGCAGATACTGAAGGAAGTAGATGGTTCATTTAAATCATTTTTCGGTCTTCTTAAAAAGGCAAAGCAGGGAGAGCATGCACTTAAGGACTGCAGACTTCCACGCT
>NZ_QTUM01000002.1:0-50535 GCF_003435615.1 Catenibacterium sp. AM22-6LB | reverse complement strand
AAGGAAGACTATCGTTCCATCAAGGAATTATGTCATATTGCAAAGAATCTTACTAATCAGGCAATCTATAACATCAGACAGCATTACTTTGCAGAAGGCAAGTATCTCAATTATGAGAAGAATTATGCTCTTTTAAAGTCATCTGATAACTATAGAACGCTTAATTCCAATATGGCACAGCAGATACTGAAGGAAGTAGATGGTTCATTTAAATCATTTTTCGGTCTTCTTAAAAAGGCAAAGCAGGGAGAGCATGCACTTAAGGACTGCAGACTTCCACGCTATCTTCCCAAGGATGGATATACTACACTCGTCATTGGATTTGTAAGACTTAAAGGGAATAAGCTCATACTTCCATATTCAAACAGCTTCAAAAAGACACATAAGGCTGTTGAGATTACTGTTCCACCTATACTGCTTGATAAGAAAGTGAAGGAAATACGTATCATACCAAAGGCAGATGCCAGGTTCTTTGAAATTCAGTATACCTATGAAGCTGAATGCATTCAAAGGAATCTCAATACAACAAATGCACTGGCATTAGATCTTGGTATCAATAATCTTGTCACTAGAGTATCAAGTAAAGGTGAAACATTCATCATCGATGGAAGAAGACTTAAGTCCATTAACCAGTGGTTCAACAAGAAAAATGCAAGATTACAGTCCATCAAGGATAAGCAGCATTTTGGAAAGAAGCCAACCAACAGACAGAAGGCATTAGCACGCAGGCGTAACAATAGAATAAATGACTACATGAACAAGACTGCACGCAGGGTAATTGATTACTGTATCGATCATGATATCGGAACTCTTGTTGTAGGCTATAATGAAACATTTCAGAAGGATTCCAACATAGGCAGAAGAAACAATCAGACTTTCGTCAATATTCCTTATGGTAAGCTTAAAGACAAGCTTGAATATCTCTGTGAACTGAATGGCATCATACTTGTAATGCAGGAGGAGTCCTATACATCAAAAGCAAGCTTCTGGGATAAGGATGTCATACCAGTCTATAAGAGTGATGATACTGAAGAATACCATTTCAGTGGAAAGAGAATACATCATGGACAGTATAGAACAGCGAGTGGACAAGTTCTGAATGCAGACGTGAATGGTGCATTAAATATCATGCGTAAAAGTAGCGTTGTGGATGTAAATATCCTATACAGTAGAGGCGAAGTGGACACGCCTATAAGAATAAGGATTGCCTAGCAATAGGTGGAGACTTAAATATCAATCTTCTTAAACGGATGCATAAGCATCCTAGAAGCCTTGACTTCAAATACGGAGTATTAAGTTGAGGTAGTTCACATACCTCTCTATTTTCAAAATACAGTCTGTCAACTGATTAAGACTTTCAAAATCAAAAATTTAACTTTCTGATTGTATGTTTCAATCATTGCTTTTATTTCTGCATTTTTTTGTTAACTCATTACTAAAGCAAGGAGAATGTGACGTGCACTTATCCAAATATTAATTCATTTTATTTTCGTAATCTTACAATTCATGATAAATATTATCTACGTAAACAGTATCATTTTTAATACGATAAGGCATAAAATAGCGATGAGATAAAAAATTGATTCTTCGATATCCTAATTCTCTTAATTTTGGATTGTCACAGAGTTTCAAGCTTCCAGCAACATTTGACAAACCGATTTTTGTTGCCTCAAAGTCATTTAATAAATGTCTTGCAACCTGCTCAGTTTTCTTTTCAAACAAAAGATATGCAATGAATCTATCAAAATCTTCCTCTGCACCCTTCATTAAAACAATCTTATAATCCATATTTTGTCCTCAGATCAGAAATCACATGATCTGCATTCCTAAACTCTCCCTGTTCTCTAGACTTTTCTAATTTTGCAAGCATCTCTTTCTCAGTCATCGGAGCGTATGGATTTAACCCAGTCTGTCTTTTTATTTCAAAAGGAAATCCATTTGTCGCAACAGCCTGTGTTAAGAATATTCTGATTGCTGTTGTTGTATCTGTACCCAAATCTTTAAATAAAGCATCTGATTTACTCTTTAACTCGTCTTCTACTCTAACCTGAATTGTACTAGCCATATTCGGCACCTCGCTTCCATCTTTTTCTATATTATAATGCTATATCATATCTACTTCGATACATATGTATTGCTTTTGTAAAGTTTACTCCATCCACTTACATAATAATGATGTTGCATTCCACGACCTCATCGCCTTCCTATCAAGCGAATATTCGCAATCCGCTTTACTACCTGCTTTTTTCATGCATGAAAAAAGTCCCTCATTGAGGGACTCATATATTACATATGTTTCTTTGCAAAATTCCAAGTATCTCTGCACATATCATCAAGTGTCTTTTCAGCCACCCATCCTAACTGTTCTTTTGCACGAGTAGGATCTGCATAACATGTTGCAATATCACCTGCACGTCTTGGCTTGATTTCATAAGGAATCTTGATTCCATTAACTCTTTCAAATGCCTTAACGATTTCTAATACACTATATCCTTTACCTGTTCCTAGGTTACAGATATGAACACCTGGTGTTGCATATTTTTCAATCGCAAGAACATGACCCTTAGCTAAGTCTACAACATGGATGTAGTCACGTACACCTGTTCCATCCGGTGTATCATAGTCATTACCAAATACACCTAAGCAAGGAAGTTCACCAGTTGCAACCTTCATAATATAAGGCATAAGGTTGTTAGGAATTCCCTTTGGATCTTCTCCTAATAATCCTGATTCATGTGCACCAATTGGGTTGAAGTAACGAAGAAGTGTAACAGACATTTCTGGTACAGCATGCTGTACATCTGTTAGGATTCTTTCCATCATAGCCTTTGTAGAACCATATGGGTTTGTAGTCTGTCCTAATTCACAATCTTCAGTTAATGGGACAACCTTTGGATCACCATATACTGTCGCACTTGAAGAGAATACAATTGAAGGGACATGATACTTCTTCATAAGCTTAGCAACAATAAGAGCTGTCATTAAGTTATTTGTATAATATTCAATAGGCTTTACTACTGATTCACCTACTGCCTTGAAAGCTGCACAGTGAATGACTGCATCTAATTTATTTTCCTTGAATACTGCTTCTGTCTTATCTTCATCTAAAACGTTGAATTCATAGAACTTTACTTTCTTACCAGTAATTTCATGAATGGCATCTAAGGCTTCTGGTTTTGAATTTGAGAAGTCATCGATGACTACAACATCATGGCCGCTCTGTAGTAATTCTACACAGACATGACTACCAATATAACCTGCACCACCTGTAACTAGTACGTTCATATTTATTCCTCCACTACTTTACAACCGCCAAGTTTTCTTACTTTAAGTACATGACAGCTGCCTTCTCCAAATAATTTTTCAATTTCTTTCTTATATTCTGGGACAAAGTCATTTTCTACAAATGCCTGAATTGTACCTGCGAATCCACCACCATGTACTCTAGATACACCATGGTCTCCTAATACGATTTCACTTAATGCTAGACCTGCAGAAACTGCCTGATGCTTATAATCAAAGTCTGCATAAACATTCTGCAAGAACTTATAGCTTGAGTTACCAGATTCCTTGATCAACTTCTTGAATAAGTCAAAGTTATCATTTTTTAATGCTTCTACAATCTGAGGTACTCTCGCATTTTCCTTGAAGAAATGAATAGCTCTTAGAATTTCTCTATCATTCTTAACAGCCTCTCTTACATCAGCAAGATGATCAAAGAATTCCTTTTCATCTACTTCTCTTAAGAATTCCTTACCAAAGTAATGAGCGACATCCTTCATTTCAGCAGGAATAGCGCCATATGCATCTGTTAAGTCTGCATGGCTTCCCTTTGTATCAACGATACATAAACTATGATCATATTTAGAGAAGTCTACATCTACATGATTTACAACAGGATGTTCTGTATCCTTAAAATCAATAGAGATCAATCCACCAACGGCACATGCACACTGGTCCATTAATCCACAAGGCTTACCAAAGTAGACATTTTCAGCATACTGACCTACTTTTGCGATTGTAACCATATCGATGCTCATATCATTATATAAACCATCAATGATTGTACCAATAATTGTTTCAAAAGCAGCTGAACTAGATAAACCAGCCCCTACTAATACATCACTTGTAATGAATGCTTTGAAACCACCGATATTGTAACCTAGTTCTTTAAGTTTAGAAACAACACCTCTGATTAGTCCTTCTGAAGTACCTTCTTCTTCATCCTTCTTATCTAAATCATTTAAATGAATAGGTGCAATGTTGAAACTGTCAGATACAACATTGATTACATCATCCTGTCTAGCGACTACACCAATCGCATCTAAGTTGATTGAACCTGCTAATACACAACCATGCTGATGGTCTGTATGGTTACCTGAAATTTCACTTCTACCTGCAGCACTATAGATGCTGACATTTTCATCACCATAAAGTTCAATGAACTTATCTAATGCATTGGTATATCTATCTTTCTGATAATCTACAAGACTTGCATCTTCATATAAGTCTTTCAACATTTCATCATATTTATTAGTTTTAAATTCTTCTTTTAATAAGCTTGCTTTCATTTTGTTACCTCGAATGTATATACTGTTTCTTCTTTAAATTTTTTATTTGCCTTTAAAATGACCTTTGGTTTTTCTTCTTTATGAATACTGTCTGGTAAATAACTTGTTTCAATACATAATGCATCTTGTGGATGCATAGTGTAACCATATTTATCTAACTGTCCATCTAAGTAGTTTGCACTATATACCTGTGCTGATGGATATGTAGTAGATACAGTTAATTTAATACCAGTTTCTGGAGAATAAAGTTCTGCCTGATTTTTATCTGTATTAAATACAAATGGATGATCATAACCACGGGCTGTGATTAACTGTGGATGATTGTCTTTGATACAGTCTCCAATCACTTTTTCACTTCTAAAGTCAAATGGAGTATTTGTGACATCTAATAATTCACCTGTATATAATCCATCACCATCAACGCAGCCTACTTCGTCAGCATTGAGTTTTAATACATGATTATGAACACCTGATGCATGTCCATTTAAGTTGAAATATGAATGGTTTGTGATATTGATAATTGTATCCTGATCACTTGTTGCTTCATAGCGCATATGAAGTGATGTTCCTTCGATTGTATAATAAGCATAGAAATCTAATGTACCTGGATAGCCTTCTTCACCATCTTTAGATACATAGTGGAACTTGACACCATCTTCAATAAATTCATAATCAAATACCTTGTAAGAAAATCCTTCAATACCACCATGTAATGAGTTAGGACCATTATTAATAGGAACATTATAAGTCTTCCCATTTAATGTGAAAGTTCCCTTCTCAATACGGTTGCATACTCGTCCTACCAAAGCACCAAGATATGTACCATCTCTCTTCTGGTAATCTGATACTTCAGGGAAGCCTAATACACAATCACATGGATTTCCTTCTTTGTCCTTCACTACAGCTTTAAGTAGTGTGCAGCCAAAGTTTGTGACTTCTACATAGAAGTCTTTGTTTTCTAAGCCGATGACAACAATATCGTCATCTAATTCTTTCTTAATTTCTACCATAATCCCTCCACGAAGCGACTGAATCCTTCAATTCCTTCATCAGTCATTTTATATACACCAGCATCTTCTAATACTGCTACAAACTTCTTAGTGACTTCTACTTCTAGGAATTTATCAACATCCTCGTAGTCACAACTCTTAAGATATTTGTACCAGTCTGCATGCTTCTGTAATGATTCATTTGAATCAAAATCCGCATTACCTAATAGACACTGTTTGATATCTTCTAATTCGTTCTTTAATCTTGCAGGAAGAACAGCTAAGCCCATTACTTCAATCAAGCCGATGTTTTCCTTCTTAATGTGGTGATGCTGTGCATGAGGGTGGAAGATTCCTAATGGGTATTCTTCAGTCGTACGGTTATTTCTAAGTACTAGATCTAACTGATACTTTCCGTCCTTCATACGTGCAATTGGTGTTACTGTGTTATGTCTTACACCATCTGTATATGCAATGATATCTAGTGACTCATCACTATAATCAATCCATTTTTCAAGAATAACATCAGCCAAAGCAATGATTTTTTCTTTGGAAGTAGAGGTAAGTCTTAGAGTTGACAATGGCCAATACAACATATCTACCTGTACCTGGTCATGTTCATAACTCTTGATTACTTTCGCATCTTCCATAGGAAAATGATGACGACCGCCTTGGTAGTGATCATGGGTAAGGATAGAACCACCTACGATTGGTAGATCAGCATTACTTCCCAGCATATAATGAGGGAACTTATCTACAAATGCGAATAGATGCTCGAATGTATTGTGGTCAATTTTCATTGGCTGATGTTTTTCATTAAATACGATACAGTGTTCATTGTAGTAAACATAAGGTGAATACTGTAGGTAATAGCGATGATCTGCAAGGTCTAATGGGATAATACGATGATTCTGTCTCGCAGGATGCTTCATATTACCTGCAAATCCAACGTTTTCTTTACATAATAAGCAAAGAGGATAGTTTGTAGATTTGACATTCTTTGCAGCTGCAATCGCTTTAGGATCCTTTTCTGGTTTAGAAAGGTTAATAGTAATCTGAATATCACCATATTTAACATAATGGTTAAACTTGATATTCTTATCAATACGTGATTTACGAATATAGTTACTACTAATACTTAAATCATAGAAGTAGTCTGTTGCTTTTTCTGGAGATTCATTATAAAGAGTGTTGAACTTATTTACTACTTCACTAGGACGAGGCATGAGGCAGTTCATAAGTCTTGTATCAAATAAATCTTTTTCAGTCACAGAATCTGAAATCATACCTTTTTCTACTGCATAGTCAAGAATATGATCAATGATATCCTGTGCTATTTCTAATTTTTCATCGATTTCTTCTAGTTCAAATTCATCTAACTGAAGTAAGTCTAAAATTAAATTTGCGGCATAGTACAAATCATCTGTACCAATCATGCCTTTTTGTAACGCAAAGTTGAGTAATCTGTTGATCTGATGGTTCATTATGGGTTCTCCTCTTTTTTATTTTGTTATTTTCTTCATCTACTATGATAAACTTTTTAGTAAAATAATCAATACTTTTTTAATTATTTTTACTATTTTGTTTACTTGCTATTTTACTAAAATAAAAAAGAGAGGTTTTATTACTTCTCCCTGCATGAATTTCTAATAACTAATTGACATGGCAATTGTATTCTACATGGATAGCTGATATCCTCTTCTGTGATCATTCTATGTAACAATGAAGCCCCCATCTCTCCCATCTCACTTGAAGGTGCATAGACAGTAGATAATGTAGGTCGTGTGAAGTTACATGCATCCACATCATTGAATCCCATAATAGACACTTCTTCTGGCACCTTGATTTTTGCATCTAATAAAGCCTGCATAGCCCCCATCGCAAGAGGATCATTGGCACAGAATATTGCGGAAGGTATTTTTCCTTCTTCAATCACACGATTCATGACAGAATAACCTTCATCTCCAGTCATTTCATGATTGGTTGTAAATATCTCATATTTTATTCCTAAATATTCACAATATTTAATAAAGCTTTTCTTTCTAGAAATTGTTTGTAAAGACATCTCATCATATTCATTTCTTCCCATAAAACCAATTGTTTTATGTCCCTGCGAATGAAAATAGTTGACTACTTTACACATCGCGTCATCAAAATCCAATGAGATACAGACATTTGTGATAGGAGACAAATCCATATCCAGCAAAACAATTCTACTAGATAACTTACTAAATGTATCAAGATACTTCTTTTCAAACTTTCCAATACAAATAATACCATCCACACCTTCTAATACCTGTTTCATATTCATATCATCATATCTTACTTTTGTAGAAGCCATCTTTTCTTTTCTTAAATATTTCTCTACACCCTGTAAAATAGATAAGAAATAAGTATCTCTAAATTCCTGTTCAAATGTATAACACTGGATAATACCTATATTAAATGTTTTCTTCTTTTCTTTTGATTTTAAGGAGTAATTGAGTTCACTAGCCACTCTTAATATCTTCTCTTTTGTCTCAGGTAAAACCTTCAATGTTTTATCTTCATTTAATACTCTTGATACAGTTGCGATAGATACATCAGCTGCTTTCGCAACATCCTTAATTGTAGCCATTTATTTTTCCTCCTCAATATTACTATAATAATTAATATATCACAATCTAGATAAAACGAGGTAAAATTTTAGTAATATTTTAACCAATTTTAACGATATATTATTTTTTCCTTATTTTCATTGTATATATCAAACTTTTTTCTACCTTGCCTATAATTTCTTCATTTTTTTATTGACGAGTGTATTTCTACATGGTATTATAGGTGAGCAGTCAAGAAATGGGCCTGTAGCTCAGTTTGTTAGAGCGCACCCCTGATAAGGGTGAGGTCGATGGTTCAAATCCATTCAGGCCCACCATGTTTATTTAAAACCTTTTGGGGCCTTAGCTCAGCTGGGAGAGCGCCTGCTTTGCACGCAGGAGGTCAGGAGTTCGGATCCTCCTAGGCTCCACCATTTAGAAGTTAACAGACACATTTGTGTCTGTTTTTTTATTTCATTGCGTAAAAAAGAACCATAGTCCTATATATAAAGGATTATGGTTTTTTACTTTTAGTATCCTGCACCTGTGTCTGTATTCTTCATGATTTTTACAAGACGGCTTGTACCAAGTCTGTCAGCACCAAGTTCGATGAACTTTTCAGCATCATCAAATGAACTAATACCACCTGCTGCTTTTACTTTAACTCCTTCACCTACATGATCATGCATTAACTTTACATCATCAAATGTAGCACCTGCAGTTGAGAACCCTGTTGATGTCTTAATGTATTCTGCACCTGCATTTGTGACTAATTCACACATCTTGATCTTTTCTTCTTCTGTAAGAAGACATGTTTCAATAATAACCTTTAAGATTTTACCATCACATGCTTCATGAATCTGACGGATTTCATCTTCTACTTCTTCATATCTCTTATCTTTTAAGAATCCGATATTAATAACCATATCAATTTCAGATGCACCATTCTCAATAGCATCCTTTGTTTCAAATACTTTTACTGCAGTCGTACTGTATCCATTTGGGAATCCAATAACTGTACAGATAGGAAGTTTACCATCCACATATTCTGCTGCCTGTTTCACATAAGCAGCTGGAATACATGCAGATGCTGTACCATATTTGATTCCATCATCTAGGATCACCTTAATGTCTTCCCAAGTGGCACTCTGAGCCAATAATGTGTGGTCTACTTTTTTTAAAATATCATTTGTATTCATTTTATTTTTACCTCTCTTTACATATACCATTATAACAGTTTATCTAAAATAAAGTAGTCAATTGTGTTCTCTGGCATCTTAATTCCAATTTTTTTGTAATTATTGCACCTATAATCGTAAATGTCTCAGTTGCTTCTTACTCCCTTTTTCCTGGTAAAAAGAACAAGTTAAGCTCAAATTATAGTTTTCTTTGTTTCTATATTCCTATAATGCTATAATGGTTGAAATGTTAACAAGGGGGGTTAATATATGTTAGATGCATTTGCGAATAACTGGACAATACTTGTTGTTTCCTTCTTTATTTATAGTTTCTGTGGGTGGATATGGGAATCACTTATCTGCCCTATTGCCACAGGTCATAAGATACATAACAGTGGTTTCTTAACTGGACCTTGTATTCCTATTTATGGATCAGGTGCAATTGTTGTATGTGCTTTGTTTCCTATTTCTAAAGATTGGTCTCTCATCTTTATAGAAGGAGCGATTGTCGCATGCTTTATTGAATATCTCACATCTTATTTTATGGAAAAGATGTTCCATGCAAGATGGTGGGATTATTCTCAAATGAGATTTAACTTAAATGGTCGTATCTGTTTAGAAGGTTTCTTTATTTTTGGTTTCTTCTCTGTGACTGCAGTGAAGAATGTACAGCCACATCTGACTCATATGCTTATTCAATATGATTATATTCCAATGGTTATTGCTTCTACTGTGTGTATCACATTATTCACAAGCGACTTAATTACTACATTTGTAGAAGCCACTCATCTTGCGAAAAAACTTGAGACAGTCTCTCAGGATCTTAAGAAGTTTGCAGATGAACTAGAACTAGATATTCATAATGAAATTACAACAGATGATATCTTTAAGATTGCACGTCAATTAAAGGATAGTCACCGTGAACATCTTATTAAGAAATATTCACATCGTCGTTTAGTCAAGGCATTCCCTGATATCTTAAACAAATATCACACAAAAACTCAGAAATAACGCATCTGAGTTTTTTTCTTTTGTGTAAACGTTTATAATAAACAAGAGGAGGTATGACCATGGAAAAGAATGCATTATTTAAACTTAGTTATGGTTTGTATGTATTAGGTGTAAATGATGGTAATAAGCCTAATGGCTGTATTATTAATACAGCTGTTCAGCTCACAAGTAATCCTTATCGTATTGCAGTGACTGTGAATAAGGCGAATTACACCCATGATGTATTGATGAAGTCAAAGAATATGACTTTATCTGTGCTTGATATCACATGCCCTTTTGATATCTTTAAACGATTTGGTTTCCAAAGTGGTAAAGAGGTTAATAAGTTTGATGGTTTTGATATGTATGATTTGAAAGACTCATTACCTTACTTAACACAATATGCGAATGCATATATGGAAGGTCATGTTATAGAAACATTGGATGAGTTAACACATACGATGTTTATTGTAGAACTTGATGATGCTGTTATCTTAAATGAGCATGATTCTATGACATATGACTATTATTTCAAGAATGTGAAACCAAAACCAGAAAAGAAGAAAAAAGGATGGGTATGTAAGATTTGTGGATGGGTCTATGAAGGTGATGAATTACCTGAGGATTTAATCTGTCCTATCTGTAAACATCCGGCATCTGATTTTGAGCCACTTTAAGTAGGAGGAAAACGAATGTTTAATGTAAGACAAATAAGCGATGATTTTTATTATGTAGGAGGCAATGATAGACGTTTAGAACTATTTGAAAATGTTTATCCTGTTCCTGATGGTGTAAGTTATAATTCTTATTTATTAGTAGATGATAAGACTGTCTTATTAGATACTGCAGATGCAGCGATTGCTCATCAGTTCTTAGAAAATTTAGAACATGTGCTAGATGGTAGAACACTTGATTATGTAGTAGTCAATCATATGGAGCCTGATCATTGTGCAACACTTTGTGATATTGTAGTACGTTATCCTGATGTAAAGATTGTGGGTAATACTATGACATTCCGTATGATGAAGCAGTTCTTTGATTTTGATGTAGATAGCCATGCTATAGTCGTCAAAGATGGTGATACTTTAGAAACTGGACATCATGTATTAAACTTCGTTACTACGCCAATGGTTCATTGGCCTGAAGTTATGATGACTTATGATTCTACAACAGGTATCTTATTTAGTGCAGATGCATTTGGTACTTTTGGTGCACTTCATGGCAATCTATTTACAAGTGAAATGGATCTAGATGAATCATTCTGGGATGAAGCAAGACGTTATTATACAAATATTGTTGGTAAATATGGAGTACAGGTGACTAATGCCTTAAAGAAAGCCTCTACTCTTGATATTTCAATGCTTTGTCCACTGCATGGACCTATCTGGGATGAAGATATTAACTTAATGGTAGAACATACTGCTTCTTGGGCTGCTTATAAACCAGAAGTCAAGGGTGTTATGATTGCTTATGGTTCTATTTATGGCGGTACTGCCAATGCAGCTGAGATTCTTGCAAGTAAGCTAAGTGAAAAAGGTATTCACAACATTAAAGTATATGATGTATCTAAAACTGATCCATCTTATATCTTATCTGAAAGTTTCAAATATTCTCATCTGGTATTCGCAAGTGCATCTTATAATGCGGGTTTATTCACACCTATGCAGAACTTATTGATAGAAATCAAAGAACATCTTTTGCAGAATCGTACATGTGTTTTAATTGAAAATGGTACATGGGCACCAAGTGCTAAAAAGACTATGAAAGCTATTCTTGAACCATTATCTTGGAATTATATCGGTGAAGAGCTCACTATTAAATCACGTATGAAAAATGCAGATTTTGAAAAAATTGAAACTCTTGCTGATGTGATTGTAGAAGATATGAATAAAGAACATCAAGTAAAGGAAGAAGCTCCTGTGCGTAAATGGCGCTGTAAGATCTGTGGTTATGAATATAGCGGAGAAGAACTTCCTGAAAACTTTATTTGTCCTCTATGTAAACATCCTGCTTCAGATTTTGAAGAAATAACTGAATAATACATACAGCCAAGTCGAAGAAACATTTGTTTCTTCGACTTTTCTATTGACAACATATAAACATATTCATATAATTAAATATGTAAAAACGTTTATATGAGGAGGAGCCATGGAAAAGAGAAATGAATTCTTAAATGCGAATGAAGATGTTGTTTCAAAGGTTTTAGAGAATCAGCCTGATGATGAATATCTTTATGATTTAGCAGATTTATTTAAGACATTTGGTGATTCTACAAGAATCAAGATCCTCTATGCTTTATTTGAAGGTGAACTATGTGTTGGTGATTTAGCTACTATATTACAGCTTTCTCAGCCAGCCATTAGTCATCAGCTTAAAGTATTAAAGGATGCTAAACTAGTAAAGTTTAGAAGAGAAGGAAAGGTTATCTTCTATTCATTAGATGATGATCATGTAAGAAGTATTTTATCTATTGGTATGAATCATATTGAAGAGTAAAGGAGAAAATAATATGAAAAAGACTTATAAGGTAGATGTAGATTGCGCAAATTGTGCAAATAAGATGGAAGAAGCAGTAAAGAATACTCAAGGTGTTAAGGATGCCACTTTAAGTTTTATGACTTTAAAATTAAAGGTTGAGTTTGAGGATGGTGTAGATCCTCAGGCAGTTATGGAAAAAGCAAGAGAAAATTGTAAAATTGTTGAGGATGATTGCGAAATCTTCCTTTAATAAGGAGTGATAGAAATGACAAAGAAGCAAAAGAATGTTTTAAATAGAATTATTATTGCGATTGTCTTATTGATCGTAATTACTGTATTTAAGACAATTGTCCCTGTACCAGGCTATGTAGAGTTTATCCTCTATTTAATCCCCTACTTTGTGATTGGACATGATATTTTAAGAAAATCTATTAAGAATATCAGTCATGGTCAGGTATTTGATGAAAACTTCTTAATGGCTGTCGCAACAATCGGGGCTATGTGTCTTGGTGAATATCTTGAAGGTTCTGCCGTTATGGTTTTCTATCAGATTGGTGAATTATTCCAAAGTATTGCGGTTGGTAAGAGTCGTAAGAATATCGCTGCTTTAATGGATATTCGTCCTGATTATGCTAATATCATGGTGGATGGCGAGATTGAAGAAGTAGATCCTGATGATGTAGAGATTGGTAGTGAAATCATTGTTAATCCTGGTGAAAAGGTTCCTATTGATGGAATTATTGTAGAGGGTGATACAACACTCAATACAAGTGCCTTAACAGGTGAAAGTGTGCCTCGTAATGCCCATTGTGGTGATGAAATCTATAGTGGTTCTATTAATATGACAGCACGTATCACAGTTAAAACAACAAAAGAATTTGGTGAATCAACAGTTTCTAAGATTCTTGATCTTGTAGAAAACTCAAGTATGAAGAAATCTAAGACAGAAAACTTTATTACTAAGTTTGCGAAATATTATACACCTGTTGTATGTTATAGTGCGCTCGCTTTGGCTATTATTCCCCCTATTGTCTTAACTTTTATGGGACAGCCTGCTCATGTCGGTGACTGGATCTTTAGAGCCCTCACATTCTTAGTAATCAGCTGTCCTTGTGCTCTTGTTATTTCTATTCCATTAAGTTTCTTTGGTGGTATTGGATGTGCCAGCAAGAACGGTATTCTTGTAAAGGGTTCTAACTACCTAGAAACATTATCTGATGTTAAATACTTTGTATTTGATAAGACAGGTACATTGACTAAGGGTGTATTTGAAGTGACTGATGTTGTACCTGCCGAAGGTTTTGATAAAGACAACTTACTTGAATATGCTGCTTATGCAGAAAGTGCTTCAACACATCCTATCAGCGTCAGCTTAAAGAAAGCTTATAATCAGAAAATCGATAATACACTTGTAGATCATATTCAGGAAATTGCAGGACATGGTGTAGAAGCAGACTATAATGGTCATCATATTCTTGCAGGTAATGCGAAATTAATGAAATTAAAAAGTATTGATTATAGTGCTTATACAAAGGCTGGTACACTTGTATATGTAGCAGTTGATGACAAATATGCAGGTTGTATTGTGATTTCTGATATTATCAAGGATCATGCAAAAGAGGCTATTAGTGGTTTGAAATCATTAGGGGCTAAGGAAACTGTTATGTTAACAGGTGATAGTGCTTCTACTGCAGATCTTGTAGCCAAGACAATTGGCATTGATACAGTACACAGTGAACTTCTTCCTGCAGATAAGGTAGAAGAAGTAGAAAAGTTGTTAGCTAAGAAATCAGACAAAGAAAAACTTGCCTTTGTTGGTGATGGTATCAATGATGCACCAGTACTCTCTCGTGCTGATATTGGTATTGCGATGGGTGGTCTTGGTAGTGATGCTGCCATTGAAGCAGCAGATGTTGTTTTGATGGATGATGATCCATTAAAGATTTCACTTGCTATGAAGATTTCTACTAAGACATTAAGAATTGTAAAACAGAATATTGTCTTTGCGTTAGCTGTTAAGTTCATCTGTTTAGTATTAGGTGCACTCGGTATTGCGAATATGTGGCTTGCAATATTTGCAGATGTAGGTGTTATGATTCTTGCAGTCATGAACGCAACACGTGCTCTCACAATTCATAATTAAAGGTATCCTCAGGGATGCCTTTTTACATAATGACAATATACTTCTACTATAATGACTTTGTATTGATGGTAAACGTACTTGTGAGTATACTATATTTGAATGGAGATGTTCTATATGACAACAACAAACCTAAATATTCGAACTGATAAAGAAATCAAGGATCAAGCGGAAAAAATATTCAATGAACTTGGTCTAAATATGACAACAGCTGTAAATATTTTCCTGAGAACCGTTATCCGTGAACATGGTATTCCTTTTAAATTAAAACTGGAAGTACCAAATAATACTACAGTTTCTGCCATTGAGGAAGGCAGAAAAATGATGAAGAATCCTTCTTCTCCAAGATATTCTAGTATCGATGCACTTAAAGAAGCATTAGACGTATGAAATACGATATCTAGCAAATTAAAAAAGGTGAAAAATATGCTGTTATATATGCATAATCTTCACCTTTTTTTCTATCAACTCATCTAAATGAGTATACCTTTTAGATGATCACACTCATGCTGAATGATCTGTGCTGTAAAACCAATAAAAGTTTTAATCTTCTTTTTAAATGATTCATCAAAGTAAGACACCTTGATTGTGTCATAACGCTTTACTGTTTTTTGTCCTACATGAGATAAACATCCCTCTTCACATTCATGATAGTTACCACTTGTTTTAATGATTTCAGGATTATACATCACACGCATCTTTTCATCTTCTAAAAAGATAATAACTGCTTTATTATAGCCAATCATATTCCCTGCCATACCAACACATTCATGTAAATGTGCTTGAAGTGTATCCTTCAAATCAATGCCTATATATAAATCTTCTTTCGTTGCTTTTTCTGCTATCTGTGATAAGAAGAAATCATCCTTTACTATTTCTTTAATCATTCACTTATCCTCCTAAAACATATTATAGCATAAGAAAACAGGCTCATAAGAGCCTGTTAAGCATATTATAATCCTTTTTCAGTTAATTCTCTTGCAACATCATCTTTGATAGTTACGCCTTCTTCTTCAAGTCTTGCAATAGTATCCGCAAACTGAGGAAGGTATTTCTTATGGGCGATTAATAATTCATCCATAATACGTTTCGCTTTAGTACCAGCTACAATCTGTGGGTTGATTATGAAAGCCTGTAATAGAGTTCCATAATCACCTGTTACAGCAGCTTCTTCAACACATAATTCCATGTTCTTCATGCACTGTACCCATCCTCTTTCTGCTGGTTCTAATGGACCAAAAGCGATTGGACGTGCACCAGTACTTCCAATATAAGAAGATACTTCTACTGCACAATCAACTGGAAGATCAGGTACTGCACCATTATTCTTAGTAGTTACAACGATATGACTTAACTTATTTTCATAAATAGAGGCAATTGTTTCACAAGCCGCATCACTGTAATGTGCTCCACCACGTTTTGCAAGCTGTTCTGGCTTATGATCTAAGTTAGGATCCTTATATAATTCAAATAATTCATGTTCAGTCTGCTGTACCTGCTGACCTCTTGTTCCAACATTTGGATCATTGTATTCCTTTAAACCGTGTGCTAACATTTCTTCTTCACGATAGTAATATCTATGATATCCACAAGGAATCATATTCATACGTAATAACTGTTCTTTAAAGAATGGGATATCATGAATATTAGCTGGAATACCCATATCTTTACCTTCATACATTGCATTGATGATATCTTTAGTCACTTCATGACCATGTTCATCAAATACTTTATGCCAATGGAAATGGTTTAAACCTGCAAACTTATAAGTTAACTGATCCAATGTCTTTCCGATTGTTTTTGGTTCATCCATCATAGCACCTACTGGTACGTTACATAAACCAATAACCTTATCCCACTTACCATATTTCATAACTGATTCAGTAACCATTCCACTTGGGTTAGTGAAGTTGATTAACCATGCATCAGGACATAATTCCTTCATATCTTCGACAATGCTTAAGATAACTGGAATAGTACGTAATGCTTTGAAGATTCCTCCCGCACCATTTGTTTCCTGTCCTAACATTCCATAAGAGAATGGAATTCTTTCATCCTTGATACGTGCATTTAATAAACCTACTCTGAACTGTGTAGTAACGAAGTCTGCTCCTGGTAATGCTTCTCTACGATCTAATGTAAGATGTACTTTTACATCATAAGGAGATGCATCCCACATTCTCTGTGCCATTTTTCCTACGATTTCAAGTTTTTCTTTACCATCTTCGATATCACATAGCCAGATTTCTCTGATTGGTAATTCATCATATCTCTTGATGAACCCTTCCATTAATTCTGGTGTATAGCTGCTGCCTCCACCAATAGTAACGATTTTTACGCCTTCTTTATTCATTCTTGCGTACCTCCTTTGACAACATCATTATACGTAAAAGAAATAAAGAAAGCAGTAAAATGTAAGCGAAAACAACAGTGTTCTCTTTTTGTTCCTTATTTCTAAGGATTTTAGGGAACACTGTTCTATTTAATGATTGGGTTATCTGTTTTTCTACCATGGTCTGTAAATATGTTTTCACATTCCATAGAAGTCACTGTTTTATTTTCTAAATGTTCATCATAGCTAGTATTAAAATAACCTGCATAAAGAACATCAAGTAGATAAAGTAAAGAAAGATTAAAAGAGAATGTACCTAAATTATTAATTAACTTTTCTCTTGTGGATACATATAAACAGCAGTCTGACTGACTAGAAAGAGAGTTAGTCCCATAGGTTGTAATAGTAATAAAAGACAGTTTTCTTTCAATTAATTTATGACAGATAAAAAGACATTTTGATGTTTCACCAGAATAGCTGATGAGAATAAATAATGTATTGCTGGTACAATAACATGCTTCATAAAAAGCTTCATCCATGCTATCCAAAATATCTACCTTCTTACCAATTTTCATCATCTTTTCTTTAAAGGTATACGCAATTCCCTTCTGGGCACCTGATACGACAATCGCAATATGTTCCTTCTTTTCAATACGATTGATGGCTTCCTGAAGTATATCGTGATTGAGTAAAGAAATCGTATCCTGCAACGTTTCATCATAAAGTAATCCTACTTTATTCGCAATCACAATGTTCTTGTCATTTTGGGAGAATGGTCTATTACTATCTATTTTCTGAAAGTGTGTGGATAAGTATCGTATTTCTTCTAAATATTGTTTTTTGAAATCATTGAATCCTTCAAATCCTAATTTCTGAACAAAACGGACAACAGACGATGGGGCTAAAAATACTTCCTTTGCGACTGTTCTTACAGTCGCATTTTCTAGTTGTATGCCCTGATCTATCAAGTACTGTCCCAATCTTTTTTCATTAGGATTCATTGGACATTTTTCTAATGATTCTCTTATTAACATAGTTCTTTAAAAGGTATGAATGGCTCAGTCGTTTTATCTAATCTCTTTTCTAGATAAACTACATCTAGCCACTGATCAAACTTATAGCCACATTCATGGAAATGAGCAGCTTCTTTAAAACCATATTTTTCATGAAAAGCGATACTTGCATCATTTGGATAAGTGATACATCCATAAAGATTCGTAATATTCATTCTTGTAAGATAGTTAATCAAAGCATTATAAAGAAGATGACCTATTCCTTTATGACGCTTTTTATCATCGATATAAATAGATAATTCTGCAGAATGATCATAGGCGCGACGATCATACAATGTCCCTGCATAGGCATATCCTATCACATCTCCCTCTTCTACTGCGACTAGATATGGATATTTTTCTAAAGTATGACTGATACGATCTGCCATTTCTTTGACTGTCGGTGGTTCTAATTCAAATGTGATAGTTGTATTAAGGACATAAGGTGCATAAATTTTCTGGATAGACTCTGCATCCTCTACTGTTGCGATTCTAATAGTAATCATCATTGCTCCTCCTTATTATTTATCATATTTTATAATATTCTCAAAAAATTATAAAGCCTTAAACAATCTACTTAGCACTATTTGTGAAAACAATTTTGTGTCTGATAATCAGTATTTTCTTTTAAAAGATTACTGATTTTCAAAAATGAACTCTAGTTAAAGATTACGTTAAGATTAAATTTTAAAATTGATTACTTTACAATCGTCGCTTAGAAATAAGCACATCATCTTATGAAACGGTCAATATAGTACGTGACATTATATTTATGCATATGAAGAGAGGGATTCTCTACTGGTTTCGCATAGAAAAAAAATACCATGTATCACATTTTTTACACGTTTAACAGATGATGAATACGCAGAGCATTATTTTAATTTTAATGTCTGCAGGATGAGTGCAAGATTATCATTTGTTAAATTACAGTTTTCGATTAAGTTTTCAAGTTGATCACACTGTTCACCGTCATCTATAACGTCGAAACGACTGCGCCATATTGTCGGTAAGATTCTATCATCGTTATCAGGGTCAAAACAACCAAATGAACGTTCCATGTATTCATATGCGATAGGATTGACATTCGGTTTAAAGAATGTACAAACACAATTGAATAACCATTCCGGGTCGATATTTGAGATAAAACCATCATATACACTTGCCGTTATTTCAGGGTCATATCCTGCTTGAATAAAAGCATTCCGACACTGTTCTTGATATGGTCGGTATTTTTTCTTAAGTTCAGGATTGCGTTGAATGTCTTTAGCTTTGATACATTTAAAATCAACATCTGGATGTTCCACATCTAAAAAATGACGTTTATCATAATTGTTTTTGCCTTCTGTCTGTTGGTTGACTTCCTACCAAAGTGTTGCCTATCCTTGATGAACTGTAATCTTGCATTTTCCTTGTTTTTCTTTTAAAGTAAAGAATACTCAATAAGAAAACATATATTAAGGACTGAATCCATTATTGGGTTCAGTCCTTTTAATACTATATTCCTGATACAACTTTAATCATTAATAATACTAATACAATTGGAATTAATGGTTTAATAATCTTAGAACCGTTATTCACAACCATTCCAGCACCTACATAATGTCCTGCAATACTAAAGCATGAAGCAGCAAGTCCTAATCCCCATAGAATCTTACCTGCTAAGATAAATGTAACTAATGCTGAAATGTTTGAAGATAGATTTACTACCTTTACATTTCCTGTCGCCTTGTCTATTGGCATCTTCGCAAACTTAGTAAATACAAGTAATAAGAATGTACCTGTTCCTGGACCATAGAATCCATCATAGCAGCCAATCACAAATGAGCATACAATCGCAATCAAATATTGTTTAGTCTTTGTCATTCCCACTGGAACTTCTACATCCATATTCTTATCTTTTAATACACAGATTGCGACAACTGGCAAAAGAACAACTAATACCATCTTTAGAATATAATCACTCATAATGAGTGTAAGATTTGCACCTGCGACAGAACCAATGAGTGCGCCAATGACTGTTCCTGGTACAAATCCCCAATCTACTTTCTTATTCTTAATAAGTCTTGCAGTCGATACAACAGTGCCTGTTGAAGATGATAGCTTATTTGTCGCAATTGCGGCGTGTACTGGTATTCCTGCAAACATATAGGCTGGAAGTGAAATCAGACCTCCCCCACCTGCAATTGAATCTACAAAGCCCGCTAGAAATACTAACGGACATACAATGAAATAAATCCCCATTTTCCCTTTTCCTTTACATAAGATATAAGAGGTGAATACATCGATTCCCTATTTTAGCGATTTAAGAAAGAGATGTAAACTACCTTTTTATCTGAGAAACATTTAATATGTTTTGTTAGACAGTGTCTAGCAAAGTTCAAAACTCTATTTTAAGGTAAAACAAAAACTCCCAAAAGGGAGTTCTTGAATGTCTCTTGTAATAAGTGATAAATAATATTATCTCTTTGAGAACTGTGGAGCACGTCTTGCTTTTTTAAGACCGTATTTCTTACGTTCTTTAACTCTTGAATCACGAGTTAATAAGCCAGCTGCCTTTAATGTTGGTCTGTAATCAGAACCAGCTTCAAGTAAAGCTCTTGCGATACCATGACGGATAGCACCAGCCTGACCTGAGATACCTCCACCATTAACATTAACTTTTACATCGAACTTATCCTTTGTACCAGTTAATTCTAATGGCTGGTCAACGATCATTAATAATGCGTCTGAAGGAAGGTATTCCTTAGCAGCCTTACCGTTGATTTCGCATTTACCAGTACCTGGTGTTAAGATAACACGAGCTACTGAAGATTTTCTACGACCTGTTCCTCTGTACTGTACGTTTGCCATTTATTCTTCCTCCTACTTTAACTTTAATTCTACTGGTTTCTGAGCAGCATGTGGATGTTCACTACCAGCATAAACAAATAATTTCTTAGCCTGCTGTCTGCCAAGAGTGTTGTGTGGAAGCATACCTTTGATGGCTGTTTCTACGAATCCAGTTGGATTCTGTTCCTGGAACTGTCTAGCAGTTTTAACTTTTAAACCACCTAAGAATCCAGAATGGTGATAGTACTTCACCTTGTCTAACTTCTTACCTGTCATTACTACTTTTTCTGCATTGATGATAACTACATAGTCACCAGTGTCTACATGTGGAGTATAAGTAGGCTTGTTCTTACCTCTTAATACTGTAGCAACCTGAGATGCTAAACGACCTAATGTAAGACCAGTTGCATCTACAACATACCATTTTCTTTCAATTGTGGCTTCTTTAGCCATTGTTGTTTGTCTCATTCTTTTTTCTCCTTTTAAAATAACCTTACCGGGGTCTTTTTAAAATGATTTTATCCAGGGAAACGTATTGTCCGTTGATAAGGGTCAGACTGTTTCCTGAACAAACAAACTCATGCATTCTTGTATCAAGGTGTAATACCCCTTGAACAGAACAATCTTATTATAGCAACACACGCACTTTTGTCAATGATTAAAGGAAAAATTCTCTTGAATTTTTCTATTGTTTTCCTTTCTTGAATTCGATGTGATCAAGAACATGAAGATGGTATTCTTTAGCTAGTTTTTCTAGGTAATGATACATCTCACAGCTGAGTTGTTCAGGTGAATGAGCATCTAATCCAAGAATAATATCATTGCCTATCATAGAGGCAATCTGAAAGAAATAGGCATTAGCATAAGGATAAACATCCTTCCCATTCATCTTCACTTCACCTTTACGTACACCTCCTGCATTAAGTTCTAGAGGGGTGTTTGTGGCTTTTGCCTTCTTACATATACGTAAGATAACTTCTTTGCTGACATCGTCTATTTTTCCATATCCCATTAAAAAGAGATCAGGATGGGCTATGTAAGTGAATAGTCCTGTATCCATGGCTTTTTCTAATTCTTCTACATAATTAAGTAAATCTTTTTTTGTAAGATTCTTTCTACCATAGTAACAGTCATGGATGCTATGTTTATGGAAATGATGTCCTAGAATCAAATAATCGACTTCTCCAGAGCTTAATAAGTTCTGATAGTAATCTAGGTAGTCTTCAAAGAATTCTGCCTCAAATCCCTTATATATCTTGATATAGTGGAAATGCTTCTGACAGTTGTTAAGCGCATCTAGATAATCTTCTTTTTCATCATAAGGCATACGCATCTTAGGACCATTTCTTAAAAAAGCGCCTATACATGATTTAAGACCTTGAATAGAACGAATTGAAGGAAGTGAGTGAAGAAGATGAGAACGGTAATGAGGTAAAGCGATATGACAGCTCATGCCTATTTCTTGATAGCCTTCATGTAATGCTGCTTCTATCATTTCATATTCATTTCCTACTGCATGTCCACAGCGATATGTGTGGGTATGATAGTTAATCATCTTCTTCATAATACACTTCCTGTAAGTAAAGACCTTCTGGTTTGGCCTTAAATAAACATTTTTTCTTTCCTTTAGAGTTAAGCAAGTCTTCTACAAATTCTTTTGTACGCCAATGGGATCCTACTTGAATAAGTGCACCAGAGATTAAACGGACCATATAGCGACGAAATCCATTTCCTACAAATCTCATTGTGACAATCCCATCTTCTTCTTGTATATCAATTGTTTCTATAACACGGATTGTATCTCCTAAACCGTTAAAGACACAAAATGAGGCAAAGTCATGTTCTCCTAAAAAAATCTTTGCACACTCCCTCATAGCTTCTATATCTAATGGACGATTGTGCTGATAGACATAGAGTCTCTCTATTGGGTTATAAGGTTTTGTAGAAACAAGATAACGATATTCTTTCTTTTTTGCACTATAGCGTGCATGAAAAGATTCATCAACTATGAATGAATCCTTGATATAGATATCATCAGGAAGGAAATTGTTTAAGGCACGAATCCATTGTTTTTCAGGTATTTCTTTATTGATATCATAATGAAAGACCTGCCCTACTGCATGGACACCCGCATCTGTTCTTCCTGATGAGTGAATTGTAACTTCTTCATGAGTAATCTTATAAATGGCTTTTTGTATTTCTTCTTGTACTGTACGTTTATCTGGCTGGATCTGCCATCCATAGAAGTGTGTACCATCATAAGCCACTATACATTTTATTCTCATAGTATAAAGCTCAATACTACAACACCTGTCACAACAATAAGTGAAAAGATGAGAGAAAGTGTATCACCTAAATCCCACTTTACCTGATGGTAACGTGTTCTTGTTGCTTCTGGGTTATAGTTTCTACTTTCCATAGCATTTGCGAGATCATCTGCACGCATGAAGGCAGAGATAAATAACGGAATAATTAAAGAGACAATGGCAGAAACCTTCTCTTTAAATGTGCCTTCCTGGAAGTCTACACCTCTAGATGCCTGTGCTTTCATGATTCTTTGTGTTTCTTCTAATAATGTAGGAATGAATCGTAAAGCGATAGAGATCATCATCGCAATTTCATGAGTTGGAAAACCAACCTTCTTAAGTGGTCCAAAGAGTTTTTCTAGACCTAGTGTTAAGTCTAATGGCTTTGTACAGGCTGTTAGAAGGGTTGTCATAGAGATAATTAAGATTAAACGTATAAGAATATAGGCTGTCTGTTTTAAGGCTCCAGAATAGATTTTAACAGGTCCTAGAGTACATACGACAGAACCAGTCTGTAAGAATAAGAGATTGAATAAGGCAAGAAAAGCCATCATGAAAATCATTGGCTTCATAGCCTTCATAACATCCTTGAATGAAATCTTAGATAAAAGAAGACATAAAATGACATAGGCAGATAAAATACCATAACCAATAAAACCTGCATCAAAAAATACAGCAATTAAGAATAATAAAAGAAGACCTATTTTTAAACGTGGGTCTCTTTTATGTATAAAAGAGTTAAGAGGAAGATAACGTCCTATGATCATGCTATCCATTGTATTCTCCTCCTATTGCGTTAACTAATTCATCTATATCTTTAATAGATGGGTTGATATGGAAACCACCCATATTAAGTTCTTGAATGAAATCAGTAATAACAGGTAAATCAATACTCATTGATTCAAGATAGTCTCTTTCACTAAAGAGTTCATCTACATCGCAATATCGTTCTACTTCACCATGGTTCATGACTACTACATGATCACAATATTGTAATACATGGTTCATATCATGAGAGACCATGATAACTGTCTTACCACTTTCCTGGAACTTCTTAAATAATTCCAACATTTCTTTAGCCCCTTGTGGATCTAAACCTGCTGTTGGTTCATCTAAGACAAGAATATCTGGTTCCATGGCAAGTATTCCAGCAATGGCTACTCTTCTTTTTTGTCCACCTGATAATTCAAATGGTGATCTTTCAAGATATGATTCATCTAAGCCAACGAGCTTTAATACCTTACCTGCACGTTCTTTCGCCTCTTCTTCAGACATACCGAAGTTAGTAGGACCAAAGATAATATCTTTCTCGATAGTTTCTTCAAATAACTGATATTCTGGAAACTGGAAAACTAAACCAGCTTTTTTTCTTAATGGTTTTAAAACTTCTGGTTTTTCTCCAGCACGAATCACAAATTCATCAATATCTACTTCACCATTAGATGGTAAAAGCAAGGCATTGATATGCTGGATGAGAGTAGATTTACCACTTCCAGTATGACCAATAAGAGCTGTAAAGGAACCCTGAGGGATTTTTAAAGAGACATCCTTTAAGGCAATATATGAAAATGGAGTGTTTTCTCCATATATATAATTTACTTTTTTAAATTCAATTGACATAATTCTTTCACCAGCTTTTCTTTATTTATGATTGGTTTAATTGGATAGCCTGAATCATGAAGTTTTTTAGAAATCTTATAGGCAAATGGTACATCTAAGCCAATACGTTCTAACTCTTCCTTTTGTGTTAATACTTTTTCAGGAGTTCCTTCATCAATAATATGACCATTATCTAATAATATGACATAATCTGAAAGAGCTGCTTCTTCTATATCATGAGTAATAGAGAGAATAGTCATATTCTGTGTTTGATTGAGTTCATGAACAAGATTGTTGATTTCAATCTTACCGCGAGGATCAAGCATACTTGTGGCTTCATCTAAAATAATAATAGATGGATGCATTGCAAGGATTCCTGCAATGGCGACACGCTGCTTCTGTCCTCCTGAAAGTTTTGTAGGTTCATGATCTAGGAATTCAGTCATGTTGACTTTTTTCGCATATGTCTGAATGATATCTTCCATATCTTCTGTAGGAACACATAGGTTCTCTAAACCAAAGGCAATATCATCTCTGACTGTTGAACCAATAAACTGGTTATCAGGATTTTGGAATACAATACCTACCTTTTCTCTAACATCATAGAGATGTTCTTCATCTAAGTGGATACCATCTACAGTGATATCACCTGTTTTTGGTTCAAGTAAACCAATAATTAATTTCGCAATCGTACTTTTACCAGAACCATTATGACCTAATACAACTGTATAGCTGCCTTTAGGTACTGAAAAAGAAATTTGATCAATTGTTTTGGCACCTTCTTCGTACTCAAAACTTAGATTATTTATGTCTACCGCATTTGCCATAGTTAGCCTCCTAATTATTAAAACACGTGTTCTAAGTGTATCATTTTATTTTTGTTTCATCAATATATTCATATTCTGAGTACTGATCATCTATTTCCCCGGCAATACTGAGTTTATAGTTAAGATTCTCTTTATAGTTAAGTGAGAAATAACAGCTATAAAGAATATCTAATATACAGGTAATAGATTCAGTGGATGCAAAATCCCCAATCTTAGTATTCAACATTTCTCTTGATGAGATTCTTAAGCTCACATCTGATAATTTAACAAGTGTACTTTTAGAAATACTTGTAATCGCAATAATTGGTGTATGTTTACTTTTTAGTTTCTTCGCAAGATGGATTATATGTGTTGTTTCACCAGAATAAGAGATAATAATGGCACAGTGTTCAGGACCACTCATGGATGCTTGAACTAGGTCATTACCAGATATCATAACGGTATCGACACGTTCTTGAATAGAATACATCTTCTGGGCAAAAGATTGAGCCAAATGTTGTTTATTAGGTCTTGTATATATATCAATATACTTGGCATCTCTTAAGAGTTTTAATGCATTCATAAGATCATCATGTTTCATCAAGTGTTTTGTATCTTCTATTGTCTCTTCATGTAGTTTAAATATATTATTTGATATAACAGAAATATCATCACTTATTAGAAACGGAATAGACGCATCGATGTCCTGAGATGCATACATATACTCTAATTCTTCTAGAAATGCTTTTTTGAATTGATTCCAGCCATCATAACCCATTTTCTTTGCGATACGTATTAATAGTGAAGGGCTAGTAAAAGTTGCTTCAGCGATCTCTTTAGTAGTCATATTTTTGATATCCATGCCTTTATTTAAAATAAATTGGATAATGAGTGCTTCAGAATCACTGAAATGTGTTTGTTCAATTTGATGAATGATCATAGTTTTCACCTCTATCGCCCATTATAGTGAAAAGAGGCCTAAAACGCAAAGAAAACAGCTTTTAGGCTGTTTTCTTTAAGTCATCTATCTTTTGTTTAAATTCTTTTAGTCGTCTTTGTTCTTCTTGATAGCTAGAATAAAGATGATCGACTTCATCCATATAATATTGATTTTTCTCTTTTGAGAAATAATGTCCTATGCTATTTTTAGCACGTTCATTTAGTTCTTTTTTTATTGCTTCTAGATTTTCCATATGACCTATTAATTGATTCTTCTTTTTATCATATGTTTTCTCTAGTTTTTCTACATTTATAAGTATATCGTTATTCTTATCAATGTCTTTTAAATGTTTCTGATCATTAAAATAACGATTGAATGAATCTTTTGCTTTACTAATAGCCTTCTTATAAAGCTCATCTTTGTCATCACACTTCAACTGAGTGGATAATATATGCAAAGATATATTATAGTGATCGGAAGTGGGAGTTTGATTTACTGAAGGTTTTGGACGCTTTTTGCTGACTTGTCGAGGGTCAGTGGAATTTGTATAAGAAGCTTGCTGAAGGCTTTTTATGTTTGATTTCATACTAGTGACTCCCTCCTTTCCGATTACAGTTGTATCATAATCAAGAATTTGCTAGATGACAACAACATTTTTTTAATTGTAAACAACGTATACAAATGAATTCCCTTACAATGTAAAATTGTGTGAATGTGATTTGAACAAAAAAAATACCAGAATCAACCTGGTATTCGTATTACTTAATCAGTTTAAATGTAGTTTTATTCATTGTAGAACTATCATGTCCTATGAATAATTCAAATTCGCCAGGTTCGCTATCATAAGTCATGTCGCTTCTATAAAACTTTAACATATCATTATTAATAATAAATTCAACTACTTTCTTTTCTTTACTTCTTAAGCTGACTTTTTTTATAGCTTTTAATTCTTTTACTGGTCTTGAAACAGAAGCTACTTTATCCTTTAAATAGAGTTGTACCGTCTCTGTCCCATCATAATCAGATGTATTTTCAATTATGACAGTGGCTTCAATCAATCCATCCTTTTTCAATATTTCTGAATTCAATGTAATAGATGAATATTTAAAATCACTATAAGATAAACCATATCCAAAACAGTAAAGTGGATCATTTGGTGCATCTATATATTTAGAAATGAAGCGATTATTATCTGACTTATTAATTAGTGGCCTACCTGTTGGTAAATAGCTATAATTAATAGGACATTGCCCTACATGATAAGGAAATGAAATAGAAAGTCTTGCTGAAGGATTCGCTATACCAAACAATATATCTGCAATACCATTACCACCCTCTATTCCAGGGTACCAGCATTGCATAATGGCATTACTAATTTTAGTGATTTCATTGAGAATGAGTGGTCTACCACTAAATACAAGAGTAATAATAGGTTTATTTAGTTTTGATAATTCTTTTATTAAATTCATCTGCACATCTGGTAACTTTAAATCAACTCGTGAAGCTGCTTCACCACTTTGATATGGATGTTCACCTACTGCAAGAATAATAACATCTGAATGGTCAGCACATTTTATAGCTCTTGCAAGTTCATCAGAATCATCAATTAAAGAACTATCTATACTACTTTTTCCAAATAATTGATTTAATTCATTTACAACAGTATAATCATCTAACATTTGACTACCAATACAAGAACAAAGATTATTGCTGTATTGTTTGAGTCCTTTTTTTAGATTGACAACTTCCTTATCATCAACTGTAAAAGACCACATTCCACATAGTTCCCTGCTTTCGCTATAAGGCCCAATGAGTGCTATTTTAGTATCCTTCTTTAAAGGCAGAATATTGTCTTCGTTCTTTAATAAAACACAAGATTTTGTCACTGCTTCACGCGCTTTTGATTTGAATTCCTTAGATAATATATATTGCTTTTCTGCTATTGAATTTGCTCCTCGATATGGATTTTCAAATAGACCCAAATCATTTTTTAACTTTAATACTCTTAAGGCAGCTTCATCTATATATTTTATATCTAATTCACCATTTTTAATGAGCTGACTTAAATTATTAGCATAACATGCAGTCATCATATCAATATCAGTACCTGCTCTTATAGCCATAGAAGCTGCAATTTTTTCATTCTCCGCTACTCCATGATTAATTAACTCTTTTACTGCAGAATGATCAGATATGGTTACTCCATTAAATCCCCATTCATTTCTTAAAACGTCTCTTAATAATTTTTTATTTGCAGTAACAGGAATACGATTTATCGTATTAAATGATGTCATCACCATCTTACAACCTGCATTTATTGCAGCTTGATATGCAGGAAGATATTCTTCTCTAAGAGTTCGCTCAGATAACTCTACAGTATTATAATCTCTGCCTGATAAAACGCCTCCATAACCTGCAAAATGTTTTATACATGAAGCAATATTCTTATTTGGATCATTAGTTCCTTGGTACCCCTTAACCATTGCAGAAGCATATTGGCTATTTAAATACGTATCTTCACTATATGTCTCCATTACACGTCCCCATCTTGCATCATGAACCATATCAACCATAGGCGAGAATGTAACATGAATACCACTCACTGCTGCTTCTTTTGCAGCTATTTCAGCTGTTTCTTCAACCATTTGAAAATCAAATGAACACCCCAGTGCAATAGGAATTGGAAATACTGTTTTATAACCATTAATAATATCAGCCATAAATAGTAAAGGAATTTTATGCTTACTTTTTTTTAAATATTCATTCTGAATAGTTCTTATGTCTTGTGCATTAGTTGCATTTAATATAGATCCAACATAAGGTATCATATTCTCATCGATTCCAATAGAACTAATGGGACCTGTTTTTATTGCATTATTTCTACTAAAAAAATCAGGATTTAATTGAATTAACTGACCAATTTTTTCTTCTAAACTAAGTGAATTAAATAACTCAATTAAATTATCTTCTCTCATCTTTATCCTCCATTTTTTAATTGCTATAAATAATTATAGCTCATCCCTATATTTATATAATTGTTAAAATAGAGATGAGCTAATCTTTGTACCGATTGTAAAATAATAAACCAAAAGAAATAAAACAATCGTCTTATTTGATTTAAGGTAGGTCAAACGCGTTCTTCTATTTATAATCCATTATTTTCAATTACATTTCGATAGTAGTAAAAACTATCTTTTTTGATTCTTTGACATTCTTTAATGTTGAAATTATCACGATCTACAAATATTAACCCATATCTTTTATCAAATCCTTGTGATGAGGATAAAATATCCACAAAACTCCAATGCTGATAACCAATAAGATTTACACCTTCATCTAAAGCCTTCTGCATCTGCTCAATATGATCATGCAAATATTGAACACGTTTTATGTCATGAACTTTTCCGTCACATAACTCTTCCAATTCACTCCATCCGTTTTCACAAATCATAATAGGCTTTTTAAAACGTACATAACACTCTTTTAATGCCATTTTTAAAGCTCTGGGATCATAGCTCCAATTCCATTGTCCATATTCTAAATATGGATTCTTTTTAATATCAACATCTATTCCAATATTAAAACTTCCATTTCTAGAAGTTGCACTTACTGTTTGAGTACAATACCAATTCACTCCTAGATAATCAGCTGTACCTTCTTTTAAGATAGAATCATCTTCCTCTAAAATATTAGGAACCGTATCTTCTTTTATCCATTTATTCATTACCACAGGATTAATTGTTCCATAAACATATGTTTCCATAGGTGCAAAAGCCATCATATCTTGAATATCATATGCAAGTGCAACATCATCAGGATGACAAGTTTCTGGATAAAAAGTTGGATAAGATACACATGGTCCGATATGTGCATTAGGATACATTTTATGACATGTAATAATCGCCTTTGCACTCGCTAAATACATATTATAATCACACTGTACTAATTTTTTTGAAAGTTGTGGATCATCCTTTTTTAGCCCAAGCATATCATGCATCATTACCATTACATTTTGTTCATTAATTGTTAACCAATAATTCACTTTGTTTCCAAATAGTTTAAAACATGTACGACAATAATTCTCATATAAATCAATACATTTTCTTGAAACAAAACCTTCATACTTTTCTACTAATGCCCATGGTATATCAAAGTGTAATAATGTCACAACAGGTTCTATATGATTTTCAACTAATAGGTCGATAAGTTTCTTATAATAAGCAACCCCCTCACTATTAATAGTCCCCTCACCATCAGGATAGATTCTTGCCCAACTAATTGAGAAGCGATATGATTTTAATCCTAATTCTTTCATTAAAGAAACATCTTGCTCTAAATGATGATATCCATCGCTTGCTACAGAACTGTCTGCTTGAATATCTCTTTTTGCTTTACATCTTTCATCCGCCACTGTCCATCCTTTACCATCTTCTAAATAGGCACCTTCATACTGGAATGCACTTGTAGCAGCTCCCCACAAAAATTTTTTAGGAAAACTCATTTTAATTACCTATCTTTTCTTCTTCTAATGCAGCATTATCTGCTAACTTAAAGAATGGATAATAAATTGCGGTATTAAGTGCTACTAAAATAATAACTAAAACCAATAATGCAATACCACCTGATAAGAAATACTTAATAAATACAGGAGTAGTCCAAGGTAATAATTCCATCATTGGATTGTAAGTGAATGGTACAACTATTAAATATATCCACGCTACAATTCCAGAAATAACACAGTTTAGAGTCATCGGAATAAAAAAGAATGGATTTAAAATAATTGGCATACCAAAGATTAGTGGTTCATTAATATTAAAGATATGAGGAACTAAAGCTAATTTAAACATCTGTTTATAACGTTTAGATTTAGCACTAATCATAGAAATTAATAATCCAAGTGTATTACCATTTCCTCCAATACCTGCAATAAGATAAACAAGTAAAGGTAATACATATAACATATCCTGACCTTTTCCAAACTTATCAATATTATCTAACATCATGACATATAAAACACTGCTGACTGGTCCCTGAATAGTCTGTGGATGAATTCCAAACCACCAGAATACATTACTTAAGAATAAGACAAAGATTAATGCTGGAATAGAAGTACCAATAGCTAATAAAGGTTTTGCGATAATCTGAGATACAAATTCAGTAACATACTTATATGAAGTATATGAGAAACCTGCACGTACTGCAAATAATAATCCAAAAACAATCATTGCAACGAAAATGGGTTCTAATGATTCAGTAACCATTGATGGAACTGAATCCGGCATTTTGAAAGTAATATTTTTTTCACATAAATAACAATATAGGTGACCAACACAAAGAGAAACAATTAAAGCAAGCACAATAGCTGAAGCGCCTAAATTACTAATAGGTAATGCTGCAACTGTTTCTTTTCCTACTGTAACACTCTGAGGCATAAGTAAGATAAAACCTGCAAGAGAAATAAAACCACAAGTAATTCCGCTCTGTTTTCTATTAACTGCGAAATTATATGCAATTGCAAATACTACATAAATAGAAATCACACTAGTACTAGCAGTTAATGCTGCATCAATAGAATCTTTAAGTCCTATTTTTGCTAGCCAATCAGTAAATCCTGTAATAGGTAAGTTCCCTATTATTGAAAAAATAATTAATCCCAACGTAATAGGCATTAATTTTACAAATCCAGCTGAGATAGCCTTTAGAGACTGGTTATCACTCAACTTCTGAGCAACTGGAGTAACAAAATCTTGTAATCCTTTTTCTAAATTTTTAAACATTTTTTATATCCCCTTTCAAATTTGATTACAATACCATTATACGGATAACGCTTACACAGAATGGTATAATCTATAGTAATTTGGTAAATTATATTGTTTGTTTTATTTGATTGATGTTAATATAAATAAGAGGTATCTTATGATTGAAACATTTTTAAAAAATATTGATTATTTCTATGAAACTACAAAAATCCCTATTTTTATACTTAATTCTAATAATGTGATTACCGCTTGTACTCAAGATTTTTTTAAGTTACCTAAGGATTGTTTTAAACATTTATTAAAGTCTTCTATTATTAAATGGAAAAAAATTGGTATCTTGAATACAAAAAGTGATATTATCTTCTTTATTAAGTATAAAGACAATATGATTTGTATTGGTCCAATGTTGTTAAATTCTATATATCAATATCGTTCAATAAAACAAATCACTTTTTTTAATTTCTTAAAAACTAAACCCCAATTAGATGAAGTCCAAAAAAAATGTACCACCTTTAATGATCATTCATTTACTTATATACAGATTATTTATCATCTTCTAACGAACGATGTACTCACTATAGAGGATATTAGAAAAATTCTTCATGAGAATAAGCAAAGTGAATCAAAAGATGATCTAGAGGAATTAAAAATAACTAAAAGAGAATATACAAATCAAATTTACACTTTTCTTGATGAGCAAAAATTTTTAAAGTATATACATGATGGAGATAGTATATCTGCACGTACTCTTATTGCTAAACTGATTAAAAACGAATCAGAACTGCTTTCTAACGATAAAATTCAATCAACAAAATATAAAATAGTGTCCATTGTTACATTAATTACTAGACAGGTAATAGAAACTGGTGTCCATCTTGAAGATGCCTATGGTTTAAGTGATGTATGTATTAGAAAGGTAGACACAGCACAAGATATGAATCGATTAAATGAAGTACTTATGCGTACAATTATTGACTTTTGCACCTTAGTAAAGAAAAACCTATCAACTCAATATCCCTTATGGACAAGAACATGTATAGAGTACATTAATCAAAATTTACATAGAAATATTTCACTTGATGATATTGCAAGTGAAATCAATATGAATGGAAAATATGTATCTGTACAATTTAAAAAAATAACTGGAGAAGGCCTCGTCGAATATATAAACAGAAAAAAAATAGAAGAAAGTCAATTTCTTCTAATTAATACAAAATTATCTATTTTAGAAATCTCAACAATATTAAATTATACCGATCAAAGTCATTTCACTAAAATATTTAAAAAATATACTAAAATGACTCCTAAACAGTATCGTAATATGTATTGAAAAAGAAGTGGCTATATAATAATACGCCACTTCTTTTTCAATTAAAATACCACAATTATTTTTGGTATTATTTCTTAAGTTTAGCTAATTTTTTCTTTAAATCTGCAATTCTGTTATTTTCTTCTTCATAATCAGCTAACATCTGATTAACAGCTTTCTTTGCATATTCAGCGGCATCTTCAGTAAATGTCTTATTTAGTTTATCTGTTGCTGTAACTTCGATTTCTTTCTTTAATGCATTAAGGTTTTCTACATGGCCATCCAACTGAGCTTTCTTTTTATCAATGATTTTTTCGATTTCTTCTGCATTACAAACTACATCTTGCTCATGATTTTCTGGGAAAACTGGTGCATCTTTAAAGTAACGATCATATGATTCTTTTGCTTTTTCAATAATTTTGTTAGTATTCATAATTATTTCCTCCATTATTTCTTGATTTCATCAAGCTTCTTTTCTAAATCATCAATTCTTTTTCTTTCTTCTTCATAATCTTTAAGCATCTGGTTAACAGTTGTCTTAGTATATTCTTCTTTATCTTTAGGGAATGTGTTATTAAGAACGGTTGCAGATTCACCTTCAAGTTCTTTCTTAAGTGTGTTTAAGTTATTAACATGTCCTTCAAGCTGGTTTACTTTTTTATTGATGATTTCTTTCATCTTTTCTTTATCAAAGACTACATCCTGTCCATGGTTTTCTGGTAATTTTGGTGCATCCTTGAAATAACGATCATATGAGTCCTTTGCCTGATCTAAAATCTTTTTAACATCTATATTCATAATTGCTTCCTCCTCTTTTCTTTACGAGTTCATCATAGTCTTATATTTACTCATAAACAATGATTTAAAAACTACTTTAAACCTAGTTGACAAAGAGAAGCACTTACATTTTATGAATTTGTGAATACCATTTACAAAATAGAGGAAAAGAAAAACCCCTATGAAACCATAGGGGCTTTGTGATTAGAATAATCCGATGATTGCCATTGGGGCATTGTCACCTTTACGGTTATAAGTTTTGATAACTCTAGTATAACCACCGTTCTTACCTTTGAACTTAGGTGCAACATCATCAAATAGAACCTGTACAGCTGTCTTTCCAGTTGCTGGATCTACTACATTCTGAAGAATAGCAGCAGCCTGTCTTCTTGCATGAAGATCTCCTCTAATACCAAGAGTGATTAATTTATCAACGACTTTACGTACTTCTTTAGCACGAGTAGCAGTTGTTTCAATCTTACCATGCATGATGACATCAGTAGCTAAGTTACGTAACATAGCTTTTCTATGACTAGATACACGGCCTAATTTTCTATTGTTTGCCATTAGTGTACTCCTTCCACAAACTTAGTCCATTGGTTTAAAACCAAGACCTAATTCATTTAATTTTTCTTTAACTTCTTTTAAAGACTTCTTACCAAGGTTACGAACCTTAATCATATCGTCTTCAGTCTTAGAAGCTAATTCTTGAACAGTCTGAATTCCTGCTCTCTTTAAGCAGTTGTATGAACGTACAGAAAGGTCAAGTTCTTCAATAGTCATATCAAGAACCTTGTTACCTGTATCTTGCTGTACTTCACTCATAACGTCCATATTCATTGCCTGATCAGTTAATTCAACGAACATATTTAAATGTTCAACTAATACTTTTGCAGCAATTGCAAGAACTTCATGAGGTTTAATTGAACCATCAGTTGTAATCTCCATAGTTAACTGATCATACTTTGCTGACTGACCAACACGAGTTGGTTCAACTAAATATGCTACATTAACAACAGGAGAGAAGATAGAATCAGTAGGAATTACGTCAACACTGTTAACGAACTTCTTATTCTGATCTGCACTCATGTAACCTCTATCTTTATGAGCATACATTTCCATATAGAAATGCTGACCTTCAGCAACATGAGCAATTACTAAATCATTAGAAATCATCTTAACTTCAGAAGGACATTGAATGTCTGCACCAGTTACAGTAGCTGGACCAGTGACATCAATAACCATTGTTACATCTTCATCAGAATCTAATTCAAATACTAATTTCTTAATATTTAAGATGATAGCTGTAACATCTTCTAAGACACCATCAACTGCTGAGAATTCATGAATAGCGCCATTGATTTTTACTGCAAATACTGCAGCACCTGGCATAGATGATAATAATACTCTTCTTAAAGAGTTACCTAAAGTAGTACCAAAACCTCTTTCTAAAGGTTCGATGATAAACTTACCATAATTTTCATCTTCATTGTATGTATCAACAGTGAAATTTGCTTTTTCAAACTTTTGCATTGTTTCCCTCCTCTTTGAGATATTTATTTTATATAAATGTAATATAAATCAAATTATCCACGAGGACGTTTTGGTGGACGACATCCATTATGTGGGATTGGAGTAACGTCAGTGATTGCAGTTACTTCTAAACCAGCAGCTGAAAGAGCTCTAACAGCAGCTTCACGTCCTGGACCAGGACCTTTTACACATACTTCAACAGATTTCATACCATGATCCATAGATGCCTTTGCAGCAGCTTCAGCAGCCATCTGAGCAGCATATGGAGTAGATTTTCTTGAACCTTTGAATCCAAGAGCACCAGCGCTTGACCAGCTAATAACGTTACCGTGTTCATCAGCAACTGTTACGATTGTATTGTTGAATGTTGAATGAACATGAGCAATACCTTTTGCTATATTCTTCTTTACACGTTTTTTACCACGTACAACTTGTTTTGCCATTTGTTCTGCCTCCTACTACTTCTTCTTTCCAGCAATTGGAGTAGCTTTACCTTTACGCGTTCTAGCGTTAGTCTTAGTTCTCTGTCCACGTACTGGAAGTCCTTTACGATGGCGAAGCCCTCTGTAGCAACCAATTTCCATTAATCTCTTAATGTTTAACTGAGTTTCTCTACGAAGGTCACCTTCAGTTTTAATATGTTCAACTTCTTTACGAATTTTTGTTTCTTCTTCTTCTGTAAGATCCTTTACTCTAACATCTTCAGAAACGCCAGCAGCTGCTAAGATTTTCTTAGCTGTTGTTGGACCAATACCATAGATATAAGTTAAAGAAACTACCACACGCTTATCGCGTGGGATATCAATACCAGCTATACGAGCCATTGTCTATTGTTCCTCCTAAAAATAATTAACCTTGTCTCTGTTTATGCTTTGGGTTTTCACAGATTACCATTACTCTACCCTTACGCTTGATTACTCTGCACTTGTCGCAGATTGGTTTTACAGATGGTCTTACTTTCATCTTGTGTCTGCCTCCTTTGGGAAGATCTATTTGTGTCTAAATGTGATTCGCCCACGTGTTAAATCATATGGAGAAATTTCTACTGTTACTTTGTCCCCTGGTAAAATGCGAATGTAATTCATACGGATTTTACCAGAAACGTGAGCTAAAATAACTACTCCATTATCCAGCTGGACTTTAAACATTGCGTTTGGTAATGTTTCTACGACCGTTGCCTGGACTTCAATTACGTCATCTTTCTTCTTTGCCAAAATCGATCAACTCCTTATGTACCTTTGTCATGATTTCATAGCCATCTTCAGTGATAGCTACAGTATGTTCATAATGTGCAGCTAATGAATGGTCTGCAGTCTTAACTGTCCAGTTATCATCCATTACTTTAACCTCGGCTTTGCCTAAGTGCGCCATAGGTTCAACTGCAATACACATACCTTTTCTTAATTTTGGTCCTCTGCCTGGTTCACCCCAGTTAGGAATGCTAGGATCTTCATGAACCTCTGTGCCAATGCCATGTCCTGTATAGTCTCTAGGCGTTGAGCAGCCATGACTTTCAAGGTAAGTCTGAACAGCATGTGAAATATCAGAAACTCTGTTACCTGGTTTAACTTGTTCTAAACCAGCATAAAGCGACTGTTCACATACTTCCATAAGATGTTTTGCCTGCGGAGATACATTGCCAATCGCAAATGTCCACGCAGAGTCCCCATGATATCCTTTCCAGCATGCACCTACATCTACAGAGATAATATCTCCATCTTTAAGTACATAACCATTGGGAATGCCATGAACAACAACATCATTTACAGACGTGCAAACAGCACCAGGAAAATTATAAAGATTTAAGAAAGATGGTGTACAACCATTCTTTCTTATAATCTTTTCACAGAAATCAGATACCTGTTCTGTTGTTAAACCCGGTTTAAGCCATTTAGCGAGTTCCTGATGAACTAAACCTACAACATGACCAGCATGTCTCATTAGGTCAATTTCACGTTCATCCTTGATTGTAATCATTATTTGGCCTCCAGATTTTTCTTGATATCTGCATAAACAGCATCCATAGACTGGTCGCCATTAACGTTAGTTAATTCGCCCTTCATTGTATAATAGTCAATAAGTGGTCTAGTCTGCTTTTCATAAGTATCAAGTCTAACCTGTACAGCTTCTTCGCTCTCATCAGGACGCTGATAGAGTTCTCCACCACACTTGTCGCATACGCCTTCAGTTTTTGGTGGATTGAAAACGACATGATAAGTGGTTCCACAATCCTTACAAGTTCTACGACCTGAAAGTCTCTTGATTAACTTTTCAGATGGCACATCAATATTGATGACAGCATCAATATCAAAGCCAAATTCTTTCGCGATACTTTCTAGTTCTCTAGCCTGAATGATAGTTCTTGGGAAACCATCAAGAATAAAACCGTTCTTAAAAGAATCAATATTTTCCTTTAAGAATTCCCTTACCATTTCAACTGTGTATTCATCTGGAACAAGATGCCCAAATTGAATAAAATAACTAGCAATTACCCCGAACTTTGTTTTTTCCTTTAAAGCTTTTCTAAAAAGGTCACCAGTTGAGATCTGGTACAAGCCGTACTCCTCCACTAATTTTTTAGCCTGAGTCCCTTTGCCTGCCCCAGGAGGGCCCATAAGAATAATATTCAAATTCTATTCCTCCTTCTAATTGCTACTTTCTTATATAACCATGATATTCTCTTCTTGTCAACATACTTTTTATTGCTCTTACAGTTTCTAACGCAACACCAGTTACGATAATCAATCCTGTACCCCCTAGAGACAATGCATTATTTGATGTCATCTTCCAGATTTCTGGAGCGATGATTGGAATAGATGCAATGATTGCTAGGAATAAAGATCCTACCACAGTTACACGATTTAAGACAGTTCCAATATATTTCTTTGTATCATCACCAGTACGAACACCAGGAATTGCGCCACCACTCTTCTTTAAATCTTCACTGATCTTCTTAGCGTCGATCTGTAAATTAGAATAGAAGAATGTGAATAGAATAATCATAACAATATAGAGAACGAATCCTATAGGTTTCTGATAATTCAAGATATTGTCAATCATCTGAGTTGTAGAAGTAGACTTCATGAAACTGATGATTGTTCTTGGTGCTGCTAAAACTGATGCAGCAAAGATAACTGGAATAACTGAAGAACTATTAATCTTAATTGGAAGATTAGTAGATTCTTTAGTATGCATGACTGTCTGTGTATTTGTTGCATAGATAATAGGAATTTTTCTTATTGCTCCTTCTTCAAATACAACAAACACGACAATGGCTAAATATACGATAACAAATAAGATGTACCAAGCTAAGCTTGTTGCAGTCTTATAAGCACTTCCGAATGTAACCATTGATTTAAAAGACGAGATAAAACTATTTGGAAGGTTAGCGACGATACCAGTGAAGATCAATAGTGAAGTACCATTACCTACACCTTTAATAGTAATCTGATCACCTAACCACATTGTGAACATAGAACCTGCAGCCATAACTATAACTACATAAACATATGTCCAAATAGAACTACTCGCTAGAATACTATAACCCTTATCGAATGCATATGTCAATGACCCACCTTGAATTATTGCTAATGCAAGCGTTAACACACGAGTTACTTTATCCTTTTTCTTTTTACCTGTATTACCTTCTTTATTCCACTGAGCTAAAGCTGGGATAACATCCATAGATAATAACTCAATAATAATAGAAGATGTAATATAAGGAGAAACCCCCAAAGAAAATAATGAGAATTTCTCCAATGTTCCTCCACCAAGCATATTCATAATTCCGAAGATTCCTGAAGAGGTAGCGGCGCTTGTGATTGCACTTGTATCAATATAAGGAATCACAATGCCTGCTCCTAAACGGAATACGAATAGTATACCTAGTGTAAAGACGACCTTACGACGCAATTCACCTTTTTTAAATACTTCTTTAAAAAAGTTTAGCATCTTAGATCACCTCAGTTTTTCCACCTGCAGCTTCAATTGCCTTTACAGCTGATTTTGAGAATTTGCTAGCCTTTACTGTTAAAGCAACATTTAATTCGCCTCTGCCTAAGACTTTTAAACCGTCTAATGCTTTCTTAACTAGCTTAGCTTCCATAACTGCTTCTAAATCTACAACAGCACCATTTTCGAACTTATTTAAGTCTTCAACGTTGATGATTGCATATTCCTTAGCATTATGATTAGTGAAGCCACGCTTTGGTAAGCGCATGAATAATGGAGTCTGTCCACCTTCAAATCCTGGTTTCTTACCTCCACCAGATCTAGCGCCCTGACCTTTCTGACCTCTACCAGATGTCTTACCATTACCAGAGCTTGTACCACGACCTACACGATTTCTGTTACGACGTGCGCCGTCATTGTATTTGAGTTCATGTAATTTCATTGTTTACACCTCCTACTTGTCTTCAACTTTTACTAGGTGTCTTACTGCGTTGATCATGCCTTTGATTGTTTCTGTTTCATACTTTTCAACAGAAGCATGCATTTTGTTTAATCCTAACGCTTTAAGAGTAGCCTTCTGGTTTTCTTTACCACCAATAGGGCTTTTTACAAGCGTAATCACAACTTTTTTATTTTCTGCCATTTTTACGCTCCTCCTATCCATAAATCTTTTCGACTGTGATGTCTCTTAATTCTGCTACCTGTTCAGCAGTCTTTAATGATGCTAAACCTTCGATTGTTGCTCTTACCATGTTAATTGGAGTTCTTGATCCAAGTGACTTAGATAAGATATCAGAGTAACCTGCTAATTCAACTACTGCACGGACAGGTCCACCAGCGATGATACCAGTACCTTTTGCAGCTGGTCTTAAGAATACTGAACCAGATTTGAAGTTACCTGTAATTTCATGAGGGATTGTACCATTAATTGATGGAACAGTGATAAGGTTTCTCTTAGCAGCTTCTTCAGCTTTTCTAATTGCATCAGGTACTTCGTTAGCTTTACCTGTACCGAAACCAACACGACCCTTTCTATCACCAATTACTACTAAAGCAGCGAAACGCATTTTACGTCCACCCTTAACAACTTTAGTAACACGGTTGATAGTAACAACTCTAGTTTCGAATTCCTTAGGAGCTCTCTGTCTTCTGTTGTTTTTTCTATTTCTTCTAGGGTTATTGCCTCTTCTAGAGTTTTCTCTAGAATTTTCTCTAGGTTTACGTTCTTCCATTATTTGACCTCCCTCTTAGAATTTTAATCCAGCTTCTCTTGCAGCTTCTGCAAGTGCCTTTACTCTACCATGATAGATATATCCACCACGGTCGAATACTACTACATCAATATTTTTAGCAAGTGCTCTCTTAGCGATTTCTGCACCAACAGCAGCAGCTGCTTCAATGTTTGAACCATTTTCTAACTTCATGTCTACAGAAGATGCTGATACAAGAGTTACACCCTTAGTGTCATCGATGATCTGTGCATGAATATGAGAGTTTGAACGGAACACATTAAGACGTGGTCTTTCTGGAGTTCCAGAAATCTTATTACGAACTCTAGCATGACGTCTTAAACGGATAACGTTACGTGATTCATTCTTTGCCATGATTCGATTTTCCTCCTTAGTTTATAACTACTTCTTACCAGCAGTTTTACCTTCTTTTCTGATGATATGTTCATCAGAATATTTAATACCTTTACCCTTATAAGGTTCAGGCTTCTTCCAAGCTCTGATTACTGAAGCGACATGTCCAACTCTTTCTTTAGAGATACCAGATACTGTGATTTCAGTAGCTGATGGACATTCAACTTTCACACCTTCTTCGATTTCAACTTCTACTGGGTGTGAATAACCAATATTCATTACTAATTTATTACCCTGCATCTGAGCTCTATAACCGATACCAACGATTTCAAGTTTCTTAGAGAAACCATCTTTAACGCCTTCGATCATGTTTGCAAGTAAAGCTCTAGTTGTACCATGTAACTGCTTGTTTGATTTTTCTTCACTGTGTCTCTTACATTCAATTTCATTACCATTAACTTCAATAGTAATTAAGTTAGAGAACTGTCTAGTAAGAGTTCCCTTAGGACCTGTAACAGTGACAGTGTTATCAGCAGCAACGTCTACGTTTACACCTTCAGGTACGATAATAATCTTTTTACCAATACGAGACATTGTTTGACCTCCTAAATAATTTTATTACCAGATATAAGCTAATACTTCTCCACCGATATTCTTAGCTCTTGCTTCTTTATCAGTCATAAGTCCTTGAGAAGTAGATAATACTACGATACCTAAACCATTTAATACTTTAGGAATTTCGTTTACTTTAGCATACTGACGTAAACCTGGTTTAGAAACTCTCTTTAAACCAGTGATAACTCTTTCGTTACCTTTATATTTTAATGTAATAACAATATTCTTATGATTTCCTTCTTCATTTACTACGAAGTCAGTAACAAAACCTTCATTCTTTAAGATGTTTGCTAAATCATTCTTTAGGTTTGAGTAAGGGATAGAAACAGTTTCATGTTTCTGCTGATTCGCATTACGAATTCTAGTTAACATATCTGCAATTGGATCTGTTGTAACCATTTATATGTCCTCCTTCCGTATGTGACTTATAAATTACCAGCTTGCCTTCTTAACACCAGGAATTTCACCTTTATAAGCTAATTCTCTGAAGCAAATACGGCATAACTTGAATTTTCTAATAACTGAATGTGGGCGTCCACAACGTTCGCATCTAGTATATTCACGAACTTTGTATTTCTGAGGACGTTGCTGTTTAACTTTCATTGATGTTTTTGCCATAATTCTGTCCTCCTAATTATTTAGCAAAAGGCATGCCAAGTTCTGTTAATAAAGCGCGACCTTCTTCGTCAGTCTTTGCTGTAGTAACAAATACGATATCCATACCTCTTAACTTTGCAACCTTATCGAAATCAATTTCAGGGAAGATTAACTGTTCTTTAACACCTAAAGTGTAGTTACCTCTTCCATCAAATGAATTCTTAGGTACTCCTCTGAAGTCTCTTACACGAGGAAGTGAAATACTTACTAACTTATCTAAGAATTCATACATTCTTTCACCACGTAAAGTGACTTTACATCCGATAGCCTGACCTTCACGTACCTTGAAACCAGCGATTGATTTCTTAGCAGTAGTAACGATTGGCTTCTGACCTGAGATTAATGTCAATTCTTCTACAGCTTCTTCTAAGAATTTAGAATTGTTGACTGCATCACCAACACCGATATTAATAACGATCTTTTCCATTTTAGGAATCTGCATTGTAGATTCATAACCGAACTTCTTCATTAAGTTCTTTGTGATTTCGTTTGTATAACGTTCCTGTAAACGGTTCATGTATTATCCTCCTTCCCCTTATTTCTTCTTATTTTCGATTACAGCACCTGTTTTCTTATTAACACGTACTTTTTTACCATCTTCAATTTTGTAGCCAAGTTTAACGATTTCCTTAGCTTTTGTATCATAGTAAGCAACATTAGAAGCATCGATTGGAGCTTCTACAGTAATGATTCCGCCTTCAGGATCTGCCTGAGAAGGTTTAACATGCTTTGTTACCTTCTTAACACCTTCAACGACAACTCTATTACCTTTAATTGCAAGAATTTCGCCAGTCTTGCCTTTTTCGCTGCCTGCAATGACCTGTACTGTATCACCTACACGTAATTTCATATCTTTCGTTCCTCCTATAATACTTCAGGAGCTAATGATACGATTTTCATGAAATCAGCATCTCTTAACTCTCTAGCGACTGGGCCAAAGATACGTGTACCCTTAGGTGTATTGTCATCTTTAATGATTACGCATGCGTTATCATCGAAACGGATTACTGAACCGTTTTCACGCTGTACACCGTATCTTGTTCTAACGATAACAGCTTTAACGACTTCACCCTTCTTTACAGTTCCGCCTGGAGCCGCTTGCTTTACAGTAGCAACAACGATATCACCGATGCTACTTGTCTTTCTATTTGAACCACCAAGGTTTCTGATAACTAAAACTTCTTTAGCGCCTGTATTGTCAGCAACTTTTAATCTACTTTCGTTCTGGATCATAGTAGTGACCTCCTTTCAGACTGTATTAGATAATTTCTGCTTTCTTTACGATTTCTACTAAACGGAAACGCTTTGTTGCAGATAATGGTCTTGTTGCCATAATCTTTACTGTATCTCCAACACGTGCTTCATTATTTTCATCATGTGCATGGAATTTCTTTGATGAATTCATACGCTTTCCGTATAATTTATGCTTTACATGTGTTTCAACAAGTACAGTTATAGTTTTGTCCATCTTAGTAGAGATGACTGTGCCAGTATAGACTTTTCTGTTATTTCTTTCCATAATCTCTCTCCTACTTTTCAAGTTCTCTTTCTCTAATAACTGTTTTGATCTTTGCGATTGATTTTCTTACTTCTTTGATACGAGCAGTATTTTCAAGCTGACCAGTTGCCTGCTGAAATCTTAAACTAAATAACTCTTTTTTGAATTCTTCTACTTTCACAAGTAGATCTTTTGTTTCAATACTTCTAATATCTTGTACTTTCATGAGTTACTCACCTCTTCCAATAATCTTGCATCTGACAGGTAACTTATGAGAAGCAAGTCTTAATGCTTCACGAGCAGTTGCTTCATCAATCTGACCAACTTCGAACATTACGCGGCCTTTCTTAACTACAGCTACCCACTGTTCTGGAGCACCTTTACCTGAACCCATACGTACTTCCAAAGGCTTCTTAGTCTTTGCTAAGTGTGGGAAGATTCTAATCCAAACCTTACCACCACGGTTCATATGACGGTTGATTGCGATACGGGCTGCTTCAATCTGTCTTGAAGTGATCCAAGCACCATCAAGAGCTACTAAACCGTAGTCACCGAAAGCAACTGTCTTACCGCCCTTAGCCTTACCTTCATATTTAACTCTATGAGGTCTTCTATATTTTGTTCTCTTAGGCATCAACATGATTATTTATCCCCTTTCTTCTTTGCAGGAAGAATTTCTCCCTTACAAATCCAGACTTTAACTCCTAGCTTACCATAAGTAGTAGCAGCTTCTGCAGTGGCATAATCAATGTCAGCTCTGATTGTATGTAGTGGAACTACACCTTCAGAATATCCTTCACTTCTAGCGATATCAGCACCGCCTAAACGACCTGAAACTGAAGTCTTAATACCTTTAGCACCGTTTCTCATTGCATTCTGAATAGCTCTCTTCTGAACTGTTCTGAATGAAGCACGGTTTTCAAGCTGTTCTGCGATTCTATCAGCTACTAACTGAGCGTTAGTATCAGCATTCTTAATTTCTACTACGTTGATAAATACTTTCTTATCACTGATAAGACCCATTAATTCTTTTCTTAAAGCATCAATGGCTTCTCCGTCTTTACCAATCACTACACCAGGTCTTGATGTGTGAACAAAGATATTGACGCGTTTCTTTGATCTTTCAATATCGATCTTTGCTACGTATGCTCTCTTTAACTTAGCCATTAAGAATTCACGGATCTTAACGTCTTCTAATAAGTAATTAGCAAAGTCTTTCTTATCAGCATACCATCTTGAACTCCAATCACGGTTAACACCAACACGGAATCCAACTGGACTTACTTTCTGACCCATTGTTCGTCCTCCTATCTTTCTTCAACCACACAAGTGATGTGGCATGTTCTCTTTAAAATTTGAGTTCCAGAACCTTTAGCTCTTGCGCGGAATCTCTTTAATGTTGGACCTTCGTCAACATAAATCTTCTTAATATATAACTTATCTTCGTCTGCACCTTCATTATTAACAGCGTTAGCCTTAGCAGAGTTAACAACCTTGATAATAGCAGGAGTAGCACTCTTGTTTGTGAATTCAAGAATTCCGAGTGCTTCCTTAACTGACTTACCACGGACTAAGTCAACGACTAATCTAGCTTTCTGAGGTGATACACGAATAGTTTTTGCTGTTGCTCTTGCTTCCATGTTCAAATCCTCCTATTTATTAAGCAGCCTTATCATTGGCTGTGTGGCCTTTGAATGTTCTAGTTGGAGCAAATTCTCCTAACTTATGACCAACCATATCTTCTGTTACATAAACTGGAATATGTTCTTTACCATTGTATACTGCGAAAGTATGCTCAATAAACTGAGGGAAAATAGTAGAACGTCTTGACCAAGTTTTGATAACTTCTTTTTTACCAGCAGCATTTAATGCTTCAACCTTTTTCATCAAATGTTCATCGACGAAAGGTCCCTTTTTTAAACTTCTTGCCATGATTACTTATCCTCCTTCTTATTTAGCATTACGACGACGTACGATCAATCTGTTAGAATGTTTCTTGCTGTTTCTAGTCTTAACACCAAGAGCTTTCTTACCCCAAGGAGTAAGTGGAGCTTTACGACCGATTGAAGTTTTACCTTCACCACCACCATGTGGATGGTCATTAGGGTTCATTACAGAACCACGAACAGTAGGTCTAACACCTTTCCATCTCATACGTCCAGCTTTACCGTAATTAACAAGACCATGGTCTTCGTTACCTACAGCACCAACTGTAGCACGGCACTTCTTTAAGAATTTTCTTACTTCACCAGACTGAAGTCTAACAATTACATATTTTTCTTCAGAACCAAGGATCTGAGCTGAAACACCAGCAGAACGAGCTAACTGTCCGCCCTTACCAGGATGCATTTCAATATTGTGGATAGTTGTACCTTCAGGCATGTTACCCATTTCCATACAGTTACCAACTTTAACGTCAGTAGTTTCACCAGAAACAACTACAGTTCCTACTTCTAGTCCCTTAGGAGCTAGGATATATCTCTTTTCACCATCAGCGTAATTGATTAAAGCGATGTTTGCAGATCTGTTTGGATCATATTCGATAGTAGCAACCTTACCAGGTACTCCATCCTTATTACGCTTAAAATCAATAACTCTGTATTTTCTCTTATGTCCACCACCATGATGTCTAGTAGTGATCTGACCCATATTGTTACGGCCACCTTTTTTCTTATAAGGAGCAAGTAATGACTTCTCTGGAGTAGAAGTAGTGATTTCTTCTTTAGTCAAAGCAGTCATGTTTCTACGACCGTTACTTGTAGGCTTATATGCTTTAATTGGCATGTTTAATCCTCCTATTTAAATATCTGAAATGGAGTGCATTTCAATAGTTTATATTAATTATTCTTCTTCACCGAATAAATTGATGCTGTTACCTTCTGCTAAAGTTACGATTGCTTTCTTTCTTCTAGCAGTCTTACCAACATAACGACCAACTCTCTTAGTCTTAGCTCTAACGTTGATTGTGTTTACGCTAGTAACCTTAACATTGAACATAGCTTCTACAGCCTGTTTGATTTCAGTCTTGTTTGATGATAAAGCAACATCGAAAGTATATTTGTTTTCTTCCTGCATTAACTTCATAGTCTTTTCAGTTAAAACAGGTTTTCTTAGTACGTCAGTAATGTGAGCCATTATTTTAGTACCTCCTCAACTGCCTTGATAGCTTTTTCAGTCATCATAAGCTTTGTGCAATCCATAACGTCATAAACGTTTACGTTTCTAGCTTCGATAACTTTAACACCAGGAACGTTTCTAGCAGATAATACTAAGTTTTCTTCTAATGTATCAACAACGATTAATGTCTTTCTTGGGTTTTCGAAGTTACCTAAGAAATTAACAACATTCTTAGTCTTGATTGTATCAAAAGCAAGATTATCTAAAGCAACTAATTCCTGATCGATTACTTTCTGTGATAATACAGATCTTAATGCAAGATTCTTAACTTTCTTGTTAATCTTGAAGTCATAGCTTCTTGGAGTAGGACCAAAGACAATTCCTCCACCGCGCCACTGTGGTGCACGGATAGAACCCTGTCTAGCACGTCCTGTACCCTTCTGTCTCCAAGGTTTCTTTCCACCGCCTGAAACTTCGTGACGATTCTTCACCTTGTGAGTACCCTGTCTTAATGAAGCTCTCTGTAGTAAGACTACATCAAAGATTGCCTGGTTATTTGGTTCGATTCCGAATACGTTTTCGTTAAGTTCTAAATCGTTTAATTTTTCACCATTCTGATTAAATAATGCAATATTCAACATTAGTTTTTCCTCCTTCCACTTCATTATTCTGCAACTGCTTCACTAGCATAATTTACTAATTCAGCAGCTTCGTTTGTTTTTCCGTTTGCCTTGATACCAGACTTAACGACTACTAAGCCTTTCTTAGGACCAGGTACTGATCCGCTAACTAGTAATACGTTCTTTTCTGCATCAACTGCAACAATTTCAAGATTCTGAACTGTTCTTGTGTTTCCACCCATCTGACCTGGAAGATTCTTACCAGGAGCAATTCTGTTTGGAGCGATTGGACCCATAGAACCTACGATTCTGTGAGCTCCAGAACCATGTCCCTTTGGACCGATGTGCTGTCCGTGTCTCTTGATAACACCCTGATAGCCTTTACCTTTACTTGTACCTGTTACGTCAACTACTTCACCAGCTACAAAGCTATCAACAGATACTGTCTGTCCAACTTCATAACTCATCATTTCGTCAAAACGAAATTCTTTAATGAAGCGCTTAGGAGCTGTGTTTGCTTTAGCAACCACACCTTTTTCTGGCTTGTTTGCAAGCTTTTCTCTCTTGTCTTCGAAACCAACCTGGATTGCGTTGTATCCATCAGTTTCAACAGTCTTCTTCTGAAGAACTACGTTTGGAGTTGCTTCGATAACTGTAACTGGGATTAACTTACCATCAGTTGTGAAAACTTGAGTCATTCCGATCTTACGACCTAAGATTCCTTTCATGAGTTACACCTTTTACCTTTCTTATAACTTAATTTCAATATCTACACCACTTGGTACTTCTAATCTAGTTAAAACATCAACTGTTTCTGGTGTAGGGTTCACTACGTCGATTAAACGTTTGTGAGTTCTGATTTCGAACTGTTCACGAGAATCCTTATACTTGTGAACTGCTCTTAAGATCGTATAAATTTCCTTTTCTGTAGGTAATGGTACAGGACCAACTACCTGAGCACCAGACTTCTTAGCTGCAGCTACGATCTTTTCTGCAGATGCGTCTAGGATCTTGTGATCAAAAGACTTAAGTCTGATTCTGATTTTGTTGTTTGCCATGATTATTCCTCCTTGTCTATTCGTTAGACAACGCTCAATGCGAATTCCCTGAGCACTCTTCCGTTCATGACAACGGCTGTCAGCGTTTCAGCAACCTCGCACATCTTCGCGTTTCACAACGGTCATATAATACCGTAATAAAACAGAGAAATCAACCCCTTTTTACACTTTTTTTAGGTTTTTTTAATAAATTTTTCATTGGTTTATTCAATGCTTTTTGAATAATGAATGTAAGCGCAAACATTCAGAAAACAATATAAAAATAGTTTATTTTCTTTTTAAAAGGTCATTTTTTTACATATCTGAATCTATATCAAATAAGATTGTATACAATAATATAGTGCTCAGGGTATAAGAAAACACACCTATGAAGGTGTGTTCTATACTTTATGCCTTTTAATTTTCTTTATAGCCTTACCAACAGTATATCCTGTACATAAGATAATAACCACAATACAGATTGCGACAATATATTCATTGATCTTAATTGCATCACCATTGAGCTTAGCACCATCAAGTGCATCAGAAATACGATGTCCTCGTACAACTAAACGCTGTGTATTGATTCCATAGGGTGTACATGTAAATAATGTACATAAATCTTTTCCTTCTTCTATTTCAAATAAACTATAGTCATCCGGTTCTATAGTTGCGATATGGTCTACTTTATATGTTAATACACGATCATAGACATGAAGATAGAAGATATCCCCTTTTACTAGTTCATCTAGTTCTGTAAAGAGTTTGGCACTTGGAAGACCTCTATGGCTTGATAAGACACAATGTGTTGATTTACCTCCAACAGGTAAGCTAGACCCTTCTAGATGCCCTACACCTACCTGTAGGACAGATTCATTCACTGTATGATGAATAGAGAGCTTACAGCTAATCTTTGGAATAACAATATAACCCATCATTCCTAAACCATCCGCATCCAATAAGCTATTGTATGTAGCTAATTGTTCCTCTGTAGGAGTAAAACGTGCATCATTTAATACCAAGGTCTTATTGTAAGCAACAGCCGCATCTATTGCTGCCTGTTTTTGTTTTTGTGTCATCTTCTTCATTTTATCAGAATAGTTTGCGACTACTTTTGATTGATATAATGAATTCCAACACTCACTTACTGTTGGGTAAAGTAATAAGGAGAGTCCTGTAATAAAAATGAGTACTGCGATAATTGTAGATATATGTTTTCTCATCTTTACAATCCTCTGCCACTCAAAATGTGATTAAATATACTCACATCGAGATAATGTAAGTTCTCACGAA